>JAICRD010000190.1 GCA_025937535.1 Chloroflexota bacterium
ACAACTGAAGAACCGTCGTGTCGGGTTCCTGTAAACCAACGAATACGGGGCTGAAGTAGTGGCACCCCGACACGACACGACACGGATGCCGGCCCTGTAACGGGCCGGCATTTCGTCGTCCGGCCACCAGTAAGCCGCTGATAAGCGGCCGCGAAGATACTTTCGGGCATGATGTCGGGCAGACATCCGATCGCCGGCTCGCCTCCGTCGAACAGGAGGCTGCCCCCATGTTCACGAGACGGATCGTCATGGCCGTGCTGGTCACGATGCTGATGTCCGCACTCACTGCCGCGCCCGCCGCCGCGGCGAAACCCGTCAAGCCGCCGCCGGCCACACCGCCGGAGCGCCCCTTGACCGCCGAGGAGGAGGCGGCTGCGGCGGCCAAGTTCGCCGCGGCCCAGGCCTACGTCGCTTCGGTCGCTGCATCCGGCGCAGATCTCGCCTCCCTCAGCTGCGTGACTCCGACCGCCACGACAAGTAACGGCGGCGAGGCGAGCACTGACGGCGTCGGCGATGCCGCAATCCAGGGCTGCTACGTGCCCCAGGGCTTCCTCACGGTGTACGCCCGCGATCAGGCCAACGGTGCGTACTGCGCCCCGGCCACCGGGCAGGTCATCGCGAACTACGCGTGGGGAGTCGCAAGCTGGGCGAACAAGTACTCGCAGACGGACATCGCCCGCTGGATGGGAACGGCCAACGGCGGGACCGATGCGTTCGGTGTCGAGCGCGGCCTCGAGACGGCCACCCGGGGTGCGCCGCGTCGCCCCGCCATTTGGGATTGGCTCGTCCAGCCTCTCATTGACAGCAACAAGAACGGCGATACCGGCGACGAGCTGTTCACCGCATTGCGCGCGAACATCAGCGGCTCGGCCATGCCGCTCGCCATTCCGGTCAAGCCACACGATCCCAATGCGCTCTTCTGGCTGTCCAGCTGGCCGCGCGCGGTTATGTCGCCTGGTCACTGGATCGCAGCGTACGGCTGGGTCGGCATCTACACCAAGGGCTCGAACTATTCGCGCATGTACTTCACCGACTCGTCGAAGGACGAGGGCGGGAGCACCGGCAAGTTCTACAACTCGGTGCTGAGCATCAAGTGGATGATCGACCATCACACCAAGCGGTTCGTGTGGTGATGGTCGTCCGGCCGACGAGGACGCTCGCGCTCCTGGTGGTGGTCGCGGGGACGGTGGCCTGCACGGCCGCCGTCCCCAGCCCGTCCCTGCGGCCGCCCTCACCCTCGGGTCTGGCCTCGGCTCGGCCGACCGCCAGCCCCACGGCAGCTCCATCCACCAGCGCGAGGCCGGTCGCGTCCGCCGAGCGTGCCGGGCCGCTGGGACAGGAGATCGACATCGGCACGATCGATCCCGCCTTCACGCCCTCGATGTCTGCCTTCGCGAGCGACGGTGAGGCCGTCTACTTCGGCTCGGCTGGCCGCACGCCAGATCCGAACGACTACGCGCCCGACCTCTGGCGCCAGCTTCCGACCGCCGACGCACCGGAGCTGATATGGCGCAATCCGCTCCGGAATCGAACGATCGGGGGCATTGCCGGCTACCTGGGAACGATCGTCTTCGTCGACATGAACGCCGACGGCGAGCGGGACTGGAACCTGTGGCTGATCCCAGGCCCCGCGGCCGAGCCGATCCTGCTCGACTCGCACCCCGGTGACGAAGACGTTTCGAGCCTCATCCCCAGCGTTGCGGCCGAGCTCCACTCCGTGGCCTGGACGGCATTCGACCGCGGTCCGTCAGGCCCGGTATCGCAGCTGCTGGTGGCCACAGCGCCCGACTGGACGCCGACCGTCCTCCAGGAACGGGACGCGGCAGTGGCGGAGCTCTGGCTGCCATTCATCGCGGATACCTCGCTGGCCTATTGCGAGCTGCACTACAACGCGGATCGGACGCACGACGAGCGGCATGTCTTCCTGACCGACATCTTCGGTGAAATGCCACCGCGCCAGCTCGACACGAGCGGTCGAGCCACGATGCCGATGATCGTCAACGACGGCGTCATTTGGAAGGAGACCGATCCGGGCTTCAACATGTTCAACTGGGGTCACCTGGTGTACTGGGATCGGCTGGCCGACGAGATCCGTCCGATCTCGAGCAGGCTTCAGCCCGACGTCAACTTCCCGACCGCGGGCGAGCGCTTCATTGCGGTCACCGGCTACGACTCGGCCATCTTCGAGGTGTATGACACCTATCGGAAGATGTGGCGCCTCATCGATCGCTACGACCTGGCAGCGGGCGAAGTCGGCTCGCGAGCGTTCATCGGGGGCTCGCTGCTCGTCTGGCTGGAGCTGCTTCCGGACGTCGCGCCGAACGGGGCGGTGCGTTATGCCTTCCTGCCGTCCGCCGGCGCCGACAAGCTGCTTGGCGACTAGCGCGACCTACGGACGCGTCATGCGCATGACGTCGAGCGCCTCGTCGAGCTGGGCCTCCGTCAGCCGGCCGGCGTCCACGTGGCCGCGTTCGACGACGACCTGGCGGATCGTCTTACGCTCGGCGAGCGCCTGCTTGGCGATGCTGGCCGCCTCCTCGTAGCCGAGGTATCGGTTCAGTGGGGTGACGATGGCGGGCGAGCTCTCGGCGAGCTCGCGAAGTCGGTCAACGTTGGCGGTGATGCCGTCGATGCACCGATCAGCCAGGAGGCGGGTCACGTTCGCCAGGAGACGGATCGACTCGAGCACGTTGCGTCCGAGCATCGGCAGCATGACGTTCAGCTCGAAGTTGCCGGCCGCCCCGCCCCACGCGATGGCGGCGTCGTTGCCGATGACCTGTGCGCAGACCATCACGGTCGCCTCGGGCAGGACCGGATTCACCTTGCCGGGCATGATCGAAGAGCCGGGCTGGAGGTCGGGCAGGTTGATCTCGCCAAGGCCGGCCCGAGGCCCGGATCCCATCCAGCGCAGGTCGTTCGCGATCTTCGTCAGGCTGACCGCGATGGTTCGGAGCTGACCCGAGAGCTCGACCAGCCCGTCACGCGCGCCCTGCGCCTCGAAGTGGTCGCGCGCCTCGGTCAGGGGCAGGCCGGTGGACGAGGCGATCTCGGCGATGACCCGGCCGCCGAAGCCGGGGGGCGAGTTGATGCCGGTTCCCACCGCCGTACCGCCCAGCGGCAGCTCAGCCAGGCGCGGCATGCTGGCGTGCAGCCGCTCGACGCCCATGCGCACCTGTGCGGCATACCCGCCGAACTCCTGGCCAAGCGTCACGGGCGTGGCGTCCATGAGGTGCGTGCGGCCGGCCTTGACGACGTCGGCGAATTCATCGGCCTTCGCCTCCAGCGACCCGGCCAGGTGCTCGAGGGCCGGCACGAGGTCACGAAGCACCCCGGTCGCGGCCGCGATGTGAATCGACGCCGGAAACATGTCGTTGGACGACATCGGATGGTTGACGTCGTCGTTCGGGTGCACCGGCCTGCCGAGGCGCTCAGCGGCGAGGTTGGCGAGCACCTCGTTCATGTTCATGTTGCTGCTGGTGCCCGACCCGGTCTGGAAGACGTCGATCGGAAACTCGCGATCGTGGTCCCCACGGGCAACCTCGTCGGCGGCCGCGATGATCGACTGCGCCAGGTCCGGCTCGATCATGTCGAGCTCCCGCTTGACCGATGCCACCGCCGCCTTGATTCGGGCGAGTGCCTCGATCTGGGCACGCTCGAGTCGCAGGCCCGAGATCGGGAAGTTCTCGACGGCGCGCTGCGTCTGCGCTCCCCAGCGAGCCGATGCCGGCACGCGCACCTCGCCCATCGAATCGTGCTCGATGCGCTCGCCACTCATCGGCTGAAGTCGTCGGTGCCCAGCTCGGTGAAGCGGATGATCGGCGGGATGAGGTACGGCAGCTGGCCGGCCTGGAGGTCGTCCAGGAGGCGTCGCGCTTCGCCGATCAGCTCGTTGACGAAGACGCCGTTGTACGCCGGCTGATAGGGCCGCAGCTTTGCCAACCCCTCCGAGAGCTTGTTGCGAGCACCACGCACGTTGCGCCGCTGGAGGTGGATCAGCCCCGCCGCCACCTGGATGAGGCCCTGATAGAAGTCGCGCTCGTCATCGGGGGCCGCGCGCCACAGGGTCTCCCACGCCTCGTGGGCATGCCAATAGCGAACGCCGTTGAAAAGGGCCACCCCCCGCCGGAAGAGGCGATCAGCCTCTATCGGGTCGAGGGGTGGGGTGCGTCCGGCGGGCAGCTCGCCGGTCGCGGTCGGATCGGTGGCTGCGGATGGCTCCGTCACGGGCCGATCCTAGCAGGCCGATGCCGTGGACGGGCTTCACGCCACGGAGTTCGCCCTCCGTTCGAGATCGGGCTCACGCGGGAGGACGCG
>JAICRD010000248.1 GCA_025937535.1 Chloroflexota bacterium
CGTGGCCGCCTACGAGCCCGATGGCCTGGCAGTGGCCGACTTCGATTCCTGGGGACCATCGGTCAAGACGCTGCGCACCTTCATCGGCTCCTATCACGAACTGCTGCACATGGTCGGCGAGGCGCTCCTGACATGACCCGCCTGGCGCCCGGCGAGCCGGTCACCCCGCAGGTTGCCGGCTGGCGTTACCTGTCCTTTGCCGTGCACGACTTGACGGAGCCGATGGAGGTCGGCGGCCCCGGCATCGAGACCGCTGTGGTCGGCCTGGCCGGCGGCGCCTTCCGCGTTGGCGAGCTGGAGCTGCCGGGGCGAGCGTCAGTCTGGGACGGGTTGCCATCGGCGGCCTACCTGCCGTCCGGCGCATCCGCAGTCATCAGCGGTGCGGCCACCGTCGCGGTGGCGACCGCGCCATCGGCCACGCCGACCACCGATGGGCCGGTCGCGATCCGTCCGGCGGATGTGGCGGTCGAGGTCCGAGGCGCCGGCAATGCGACCCGCCAGATCACGCACATCATCACGCCCGACTTCCCGGCCGACCGCCTCGAGGTGGTGGAGGTCTACACGCCGTCCGGCAACTGGTCGAGCTGGCCGCCGCACAAGCACGACACCGATGACATGCCGCGCGAGGCGGTGTTGGAGGAGGTGTACTCCTACCGCTTCCGTCGGCCCGAAGCGTGGGGCGTGCAACGCCTGTACGGCGGGTCGGTCGAGGGACTGTGGGCGGTCCGCGACGGCGAGACGGTGATCGTTCGCGACGGCTACCACCCGTTCGTCGCCACCCACGGCGACGACGCCTACTACCTCAACGCCCTGGCGGGCGACATCCGCACCATGGCCTGCTCCTACGACCCCTCGCTTGACCACGTCCGCGATGCCTGGTCATCCATGGAGCCCGATCCCCGCGTGCCGCTGGTGCGTTAGATCGCTGCTGGGACTAACGGCCAAGAAGTGGCCGAAACGCCCAGCCGCGGACCAAGAACAGCCAAGATCACGCCTCCAGCCTGGCCGTCCGTCCCAGCGGCGAACCAATTCGGCCAAGAAGTGGCCGATACGCCCAGCAGCGTGATAAGCGGTCGGTAATGGCTTGGTAACCGGGCGTCGGCACAATCGGGCGCATGGCCACACGCACGCGCTCGATCGACGACGCCCGCCGCTCCTGGGAGCGCATGGCCGTCACCACCGGCGATGAGCTTCGGGCCGCACGATACGTCCTCGGAGCCACGCTTCAAGAGGTCGCCGATGCGATCGGCGTATCGGCCTCGGAGGTGTCCCGGCGTGAGCTCGCCAAGTCACCGCGCTTGACTGGCGAGAAGCTGGCGATCCACGCCGCCGCTGTCGGCCTCCGCCTCTCGGTCAGACTGTGGCCGGTGGGCGGTGGAGTCCGCGACGCCGGACAGGCCCGGTATGTCGCCGCCTTCCTCGCTCGGGCCGGACGCGCCTGGCGTGTCGTTGTGGAGGCGCCAGTCCCAATCGCCGGTGATCTGCGGGCCGCGGACATTCTCCTGGTCGGTGGCGCGACGCGCATTGCAGTCGAAGTCATTACGCGACTCGCCGATCTGCAGGCGCAGGTCAGAGCTGCCCAGCTCAAGGCGCGGGATATCGGTGCGACGCGGCTCATCCTCGTCATCGCCGGCACGCATGCGAACCGCCGCGCTCTCAGTGCGGTCCGCGGGGCGCTCCTCGATTCGTTCGACCTCGACACGCGGCGGCTCATGTCCGAGCTCGCTACCGGTCGCGATCCCGGACGCGACGGGATCGTCGTGCTGTGACCCTCGGTTAGTCCGCCGTCGCGAGCCGCCAAGGCCGCGATCAGGGTGCGACGGGGTCGTAGTGCTGTGACCCTCGGTTAGTCCGCCGCCGCGAGCCGCCAAGGCCGCGATCAGGGTGCGACGGGGTCGTAGTGCTGTGACCCTCGGTTAGTGCGCCGCCGGGAACATCGGCCAAGAAGTGGCCGATCTGCCCACCCGCGA
>JAICRD010000109.1 GCA_025937535.1 Chloroflexota bacterium
ACCTCGTCGGCGCGCTCGCCGAGCCGCTCCTCGGCCCACTGCGCCACCTCGCGGTGCTTCCGTGCGCGCTCGAGCTTCGGGAGGGAGTCGTACGCCACGTCGCGGATGAGGACGTGGCGGAAGGCGTACTCCTGCGCATCGGTCAGGGTCGATGGCTCGCGCGGGACCACGAGCTCCTTCACGCGCAACGAGCGCAGGAGCCCGACGGTGGCGGCGGGGGACTGGCCCGCCAGGTGCGCCAGCAGCCGATCCCAGAAGATGCGCCCGACCACCGCCGCGTCCTGGCTGAGCCGCTTTTCCTCCGCGGGCAGGCTGTCGAGCCGCGCGGCGAGCAGCGCCTGGATCGACTGCGGGATCTCGACCTCATCGATCGGCTGCGCCTGCTCCCAGCCGGACTCCGTGTGGCGCACCACGCCGCGGTCGACGAAGAGGCGCACGAGCTCCTCGGCGAAGAGCGGGTTCCCCTCCGCGACGTCGATGACACGTCGCTCCAGCTCCGGCGGCATCGCCGCGCCGAGCAGACCGGAGAGGAGCCGGCCGCTCTCGTCGGCGCTCAATGGCTCGAGCACGATCGAGGTCGCGTTCGGCAGGCCGCCGGCCCACGCCGGGCGGCGCTCGAGCAGCTCGTGGCGCGCCAGGCAGAGGATCATGATCGGCGCGTCGGCCCAGCGCGCCAGGAATTCGATGAAGTCGAGCAGGCCCTCATCGGCCCAATGGATGTCCTCGAGCACGAGCACCAGCGGATAGCGACGCGCGATGAGCTCCAGGTACACCCGCCACGCCTCGAATAGCTCGGCCTTTGCCAAACTCTGGGACGCGTTGATCCCGAGCAGCACCCGGATGGCGCCAGCCACGTCGGGAGGAAGATGCCCGCCGGTGAGATCGGCCAGGCGCGCATCCACCTTGGTCGTGACGACATCGGGCGGGTCGTCCTCCAGGACCGATGCGTCCGCGGCGGCCGCATCGGCCAGTGCCGAGTAGCTCGTCTGGGCGTAGGCGAGACAGCGGCCCTTGCGCCAGTGGAAGGACTCCGGCAGGCCGTCCAGGTATTTCTCGAGCTCCCAGGTCAGGCGAGACTTGCCGACGCCGGCGCTCCCGATGACCGTGACGAGGTGCGGCCGGCCCTCGGCGGCCGTTCGGCGAACCGTCTCCTTGAGAAGGGTGAGCTCCTCGTCGCGTCCCACCATCGGCGCCTCCAGGCCCAGCGTCGCGCGGCGCCCGCCGCGGCCGGCCCGCACCCGCGTCGCGCGCCAGGCGACGATCGGGAGCGCCTTGCCCTTCAGCGCCTGTGCCGGCAGCTCCTCGTACTCGACCACCTCGCGCGTGGCGGCATACGTCGCGGGACCCACCACGATCTCGCCCGGCGCCGCCGCCTGCTCCAGCCGCGCGGCGGTGTTCACCGCGTCGCCGGTCACGATGCGGTCGCGCTCGCTCGTCGCGCGCTGCGGGTTGGCGAGCACCTCGCCGGTCTCGATGCCGATGCGCAGCTGCAGCTGCGGACGACCCTCCGCGGCGAGCTGAGCGCCAAGCTCGGCCATGGCCTGCTGCATCTCGAAGGCGGCCCGGACGGCGCGCTCGGCATCGTCCTCGTGCACGGTCGGGACGCCGAAGACGGCCAGCATCGCGTCGCCGGCAAACTTCTCGACCAGTCCCTCGTAGCGCTGGACCTCGGCGCTGAGCCGATCGAACGCCCGACCCACGACCGCCTCGATGATCTCCGGATCGTGGCCCTCGTTCAGGCTCGTGTAGCCCACGAGGTCGGCGAAGAGAAGCGTCGCCACCTTCCGCTCTCGGTCAGGTTCCGAGATGCGTGGTGCGCCCGCGTCGCCGACCGGCGTGCCACAGGTCGTGCAGAAGCGCGCGTCCGGCTTGAGCCCTGCGCCGCAGGTGGCGCAGGTGGATGCTTCGACCGGCGTCCCGCAGCTCGGGCAGAACCGCACACCCGGCTCGAGGTCGGTACCGCACGTTCGGCACTGCATGCCACGCAGTGTGCACGAGCGCAGCCGTCGCGCAACGCCATCGAGGCCGTGCCCTCCGTCGTTTCGGGACGATGGTTCCGTCTCATACGCCTCGTGCGCGTACGGCCGATGCCCCCGGCTTGCGCCCATCCGTACGCCTCTCCGGACCGATGAAGAACGCGGCGCTGGCGCAGCTGGACTGGCTGGTCGGGGAGTGGGACCTCACGATGACCGATGCCTGGTTCCTCGACAGCCCAGACGTGAAGGTCCACGATCCGCAGCTCGTCGTGGATCCTCGACGCCGGCTCGTCCCGCAGCCGGTCCGCGCCTTCCTCGGCCCCTGCGTGTGAGCGAGTTCCTGAAGGCCCGCGAGGCCTGGCACTCGCGGCTCATGAACCGATGGCGCGCCTGGCGTCGTCGAGTCCCTCCTGGTTCTCGCCCGCATCGGCGATCCCGGTGAGGTCGTCCGTGGCGAGACGCCGGGCGAAGTAGTCGGCCTGGACGGCCCAACGCAGGCGCAGCATCGGCGCCAAGGAATGCTCCAGCTCGGCGGACCGGAGGGTCCCGGCGGCACGGTAGGCCTCCACGAAGGCCCTCGCGCGCTCCGCTCCGCCCAGGTACATCACCGCCGATGCGACGTCGTACATGAGCGGGCCGACAACGCCGGTATCCCAGTCGATGAGCCCGCAGATGCCGGTCGGTCCGTCGAGCAGAAACGCCTCCGGTGCCGGGTCGGTATGCAGCAGCCCCATGGTCAACGCCCCGGGCGGCAGCGCGTCGTACGCCTCGATCGCCCGGCGAACGGCCGGGCGCACCCACGGCTCGGCGTCGAGGTGAGGCGCATCTGCGTCCAGCCAGTGAAAGGTGCCCGCCCCTGGCACCGCTGCGCCGATGAGCGCCTGGTGCGCTCGAGCGAGCGTCGAACCGATCAGCCGCTGCTCCTCCGGAGCGTCACCGACGAGCGCCTTCCCGTCCACGAAGCGCAGGAGCGCGAGCACGTGGTCATCGATCGAGACCCAGGTGCGTCCATCGGGCGTCGGCTCGGGCGCGCCGGCCGGGATGCCGGCCGCGTCGACGATGCAGGCGACCGCCACCCCGGACACGAACCGCGCGCCCGCATCAGCCGGGACGGCCTTGGCCACCCAGCGACGGTCGCCCGCGGTCACCTGCCAGGTCCGCGAGTTCATCCCGCCGGCGAGTGGACGCATGGTCTCGGGCGCAATCTCCCAGGCCGTTCGGATGGCGGCCTCGAGCCATGCCATCAGCTGCCAGCTCCCCCTCGATCGGTGGCAGTGCGCTCGGCTTGACGCCACTCGTCCGCGAGCCCCAGCTCGGCGATCCAACGGTTGAGGTACTCCATGTCGAGTGAGTTGCCGCTGACCGCCACGATTCGCGCGACGTCACGCAGCTGTCGCTCCGACTCGCCGGCCTTGGCCCACTCCAGTTTGGCGAGGACGGTGTCCTCAGCGGTTGCCACGGGCGTCGGCCGGCCGAACAGCGGAACGGTGATGCGCCGCTCGAATTCGACGCGCGAGAACGGCCGCTCGCGGCGGACCAAGAGGTCCACCTTGCCGCTGGTGGCGACGTGGATGACGTTGAACGAGGTTCGCCGGCTGAACGCCTCCATGGCGGCGGTATCGGAGACGTAGTAGTCCGATGCCGGCAGCGAGTCGACGAACCGGCGCAGCGATTCAGCGCTGGGGTCGATGACGATGTCGACGTCGATCGTCGTACGTGGCTCTCCATGAAACGACCCGGCTACCGATCCAACGACCATGTACGGGATGCCGGTCGCCTCGAGCCGGTCGGCGATCGACGCGAGCAGCTGCGCCTGGGACGTCACCCAGGTCTCGGTCGGGATCCGCGGACGGCGTTCGCGAGCCCCGGTCCCAGCAGCAGCTCCATCAGCGCATCCTTCACCTGGCCTTCGTCCCAGTCGGGGTGCCGGTGGCGAATGCCGGCCTCGGTGAGCGCGCGTGCGGCATCGGTCATGTCGAACGCCATCGCCACTCGATCGGGTCCGCTCATGCGGCGCAGGATCTCAAGCTGGACCTCCCACGCCTCCACGGTGGTGTCCGCCGGCCGAACCATGAGCCGACTCTAGCCGATGCGCGCCGGCTAGCCGCCGAAGAAATCGATGATGCGCTGGGTGTCGTCGGAGAAAGCCCAGCGCTCGGTCACCAGGCCGTCGCGCATGTGATAGATCTCGGCCGTGCGGTAGACGAGCTGGCGGTCACCGATCGTGGCCGTCGCGGTCAGGAGCTGAATGGTGTGCTCGTCGTTCGCCACGACGTCATGCGTTTCGGACGTGATCGTCCCGCCCTCGCCCAGTTGGACGAAACGTTCCATGAGCGCCTGCTTGCCGCGAATCGGCTCGTCGCGACCGATCTCGTGCCAGACGACGTCATCGGCCAGCGATTCGAACGCGGCCGTCATGTCGCCGCTCTGCTCGGTCCGTTCGGCGATCTCGCGCACCTTTGCTGCATTCGGATGATCAGCCATCGGTCAGGTCCTCTCCTGTCGGGTGGGTCGGCCCGGGCAGCACGCTGAGGGTACGCCGGTGGCCGATGGCTGAACAGCGGCAGTGCGATGTCGCTCGGGCGGTACGCGGGGCGCCAGTTAGTCCGCCGCTGGGAATATCGGCCAACAAGTGGCTGTTCTTGCCATGCGCGAACTACGAACGGCCAAGATCGCCGCCTGTGCCTGGCTGTTCGTCCCACGCACGATCCAATTCGGCCGAGAAGTGGCCGTTAGTCCCAGGAGCGAGCTAGCCGGCCGCGGCGGACGACTCGAGGTGAAACTGTCAGCGGCCATATCGGTAGTGCGATAGCCGCTGACAGCGCGCGAGATCGAAAGTGGCGACCCTTCCCGGGGCGTTAGGGAAGCGTGATCGTGCCCGTGAAGAAGATTTGGATCGTGTTGCCAGCGAGGACCTGCGAGATCGTGCCGGAGCCGGTCGCCCCAGTCAGGCTGCCGGTGGCATCGATCACCTCGAAGGTACCGGTCTGGAACGCGGGATTGCCGAACGCAACTAGCTGTCCCGGCGCGTCGAAGGAGCGGCCCGGGGTGCTGAAACCCTCGAGCGGGTACTCCTCCGCGAGGACGATGGTTGAGCCGTCACCGAAGGTGATGGTGCGCGTGACCATGCCATCGTCGAACACAACGACCGAGGTCAGCTGCCCGAATCGGCCGGCGTTGCCGCGGCCGAAACACGTGAACGATTCGTCGATCTCGTCGAACTCGCAGGGCGTGTTGGACGGCGCTCGCTCGAAGGTTTCCTTGACGAGAGCGCTCACCTGGATGGTGGTTGCCGCGGACACGGGCACGGCGAAGGCCAGGACCATCAGGGCAGCGCTAAACAGGGCACCGATGCGTCGCATGTGATCCCCTCCGTTGGATCAGCGGCCGTGGTCTCACCGTCGCGGTGGCCGGTCGCGACGGCCAGGGCAGCCGCCGCAACCGTACACCCGCATTGCGTGGACGCAACCCCGCGATCAGGAGCCGCGCAGCTCCTTGCAGTTCGTAAAGGGACCATCGAGGACGAACGCCTCGACATACGTTCCGTCACCGACGAAGAAGACGTCGATCGTCGGGTGCGGGGCCAGCTTCACGGCCGGATGGTCGAAGTCGATGCCGATGAGCACGCCGGGGCCATTGACGCCGTCGCCCGCGAAGGGCTCTACCGACTCGACCACGCCGCTCGCAAAGAGGGGCCTGGCGAAGTTGTCGGCGCTCGAGCCACCGGACAGGCCGGGCGGGAACTCGTTGCCGTTGCCGCCCGAACAGAACTTTGCGGTGATCTCATGAACGGTGGCGGCCGCCGGCGCGGCGAGTGCCATCGCCGCCGTTGCCGCGAGAACCATTGCCAATACGCGTCGCTTCATCTGGGCCTCCGAGTGCTGTGCTGGACCGATATGGACTCGGGCTCGGGCAGCATCGCCATGCGGGCGGACGTGGGCAGCAGACGCTCGGCCGTCGACCAGTACGGGCGCCGTTACGGTGTGGCGACCGCCAGATCAGGCCGCCTGCGGCAGCTGCTTGACCTCGCCCGGCCGCACGCCGGAGGCGGAGTTCGCGGCGTCCTGGCTCGATCCGATGAGCCACACGAGCACGATCAGCCCGAGCGCGACGACGCCGCCTGTGATCGCGACATCGCCGCTGATCATCGGACCGCCCACGGCTGCGGCCAGGATGACCGCCGCCACGCACGCGAACGAGATCGACAAAAGGTCGAAGCCGACGCCCCAATTGCGCGGGCTCGGCGTCGTGACTGACTTGTCCTGCACCTGCCGGAACTGTTCGCGCTCCTGGTCGTCCCAGGACTGCCATCGCCAGTGGGCGACGCCACCCACGAGCCGATAGAGCAACCAGACGACGACGGCACCCAGCGCACCGGCGCCGAGACGCATGCTCCCGTATTCAGCGTCGCCGATGATCGCGAGCAGCGTTCCGAAACCGAGCGCGGCCACGACCGCAAGGATGGCCATATTGATGAGCCCGTTGCGCGCCGCGGATTGGAGACCGCTGAGGTCGGGGACGTTCGGCGCGCGACCGGCCGGGAATCGGCGCAGCACTCCGAGGATGCCGGCGGCGACGATCAAGAGCGCCAGGATGACGGCCAATGCGGGCGGGTAATCGTCGCCTCCTTCTCGCAGCCCGAAGAACGCCCAGACTGCCAGCGGCACCATGGGCAGTGCGGCGGCCGTGTAATCGATCGCCTGCACGAGGAAGCGCTGGAGCGGCGAGCGCGCCTTGGTCCAGGCCAGCTTCTCAGGCCCGAGCCGGGTCAGGGGGAAGACGGCCGCCAGCACGAGCAGCAGGGAGACCAGGAATGCTCCGGAGGCCGCCGGCCACCACACCCACCAGGCATCGTCGTGGGCGGCCTTCAGCCACTCGGGCGGGGCCGCCAGGACGTTGAGCACTGGCACGTCCTTGACGAAGCTCGCAACTGCGGCGCCGATATCATCCATGCGGCCGCCTCCCAGCAACGCACTGCCGACGATCGCGGCCAGCATGGCGCTCGAGATCACGCGGCTCGTGAACGAGTACATGCCGATCCTGAACATCCGCTTGTCGCACCACTCCCGCGCTGGCTTGGAGAATCGCGGCGGATCGGGCTCCGCCTCTCGCGCCGCAGCCTCGAGGCGCTCCTCGATCGGCAGCAGGAATTCCTCGTCGTTGTCCCAGAAGGTTCCGTGCGGATCCGAGGGAACGTTTTCGGTGTGAACGCTGTCGCGGCCGGACGGAACGGCATTCTCGAGGCACTTGGGCGGACTCAGCGGACCTTCCGAGACGATGTCGCCCTCGCTGTAGAAGTCGTACCAGCGCAGGCCGGTGTGGACCACCTTCAGGTCGGCCGACAGCCGGCGCGCGGTATCGACCTCCTCCCCGCAATCGGCGCCCTTGCCCAGGTTGCAGAGCCGCCATGCGATGTTCAGGCCCTGCCCGTGCGTGATCAGCGTGACCACCTCCGGCCGGGACGGCATGGACGCCCACAGGACCTCATCGGTCAGGGTCAGGTAGCTGGCAATGGCGCCGCCCGAATGCGCGATGAGCGCGACCTTCTCGAAGCGGCCCCCCGCAGCACCGTTGATCGCCTCCAGGATCCGCGTCCGGATGTTCGCGGACTGGGCCGGGTCGAAGAGGAGGACGTGCATGTCGCCGGACCACTCGGTCAGTGCTCGATCCAGCGGAACGATCAGCGCGTTCCTGATCTTGTCGCTCGGGATGATCGACACAGCTGTGCGGA
>JAICRD010000089.1 GCA_025937535.1 Chloroflexota bacterium
GGCCGAACACTCCGTCGATCTCACGGAGCGGGTGACCCTCCGCCTGGATGCCGAGGCGGGCGTGAGCCCCCTGCCGCTCGTCGCCGGGGTCGTCCGGACCTCCGGGGTGACCATGCCAGGGGAGCTGGTACCGCCGACCGCTCCGGCCGCCGTCGCCGAGGGAACGGCCGACGAGCCCGAGCAGGGGCCCGAACCGGAACCGGAGCCGGAGCCCGACCCGGAGCCGGAGCCCGAACCGGAGCCGGAGCCCGAACCGGAGCCGGAGCCCGAACCGGAGCCGGAGCCTGAGTCATTCACACCGCCCGTCACCGCGGCGCTCGACGACTGGCAGCCAGAGCCGTGGCAGCACCAGGGCGAGTCCACACAGGTCTTGCCCGCGTCGTGGACGCCGCACGCGCCCGAGCCGTCAGCCGATCGCGACAGCCTCGAGGCGCAGATCGGCCGCATCCGCACCTCGCTGGGCACCGGCGACGACATCGACGCGCAGGACGAGCTGGCCGAACGCCCGAGCACAGCGGAGCAGGCGGTACCGTGGCTCATTGGCGTCATCCTGCTGCTGGCCGGCATGGTGATCGTCCTGCTCGCTTTGATCTTCGCGGGCGACGGCTCGCTGGGCGGTGCCGGGTCGCAGGCATCGCCGACGTCGGCGGGCTTCGTGCCTGTGGCCTCCAGCGAGGATGCGACGCCGTCGCCATCGGCCAGTGCGAGCATGACACCGGTTCTGAGCGCCCCACCAACCGCGTCGGGCTCACCAGCGCCGCAGTACGGCGCGCTCGAGATGATCTACCAGGGCAGGAGTGCCGCCCTGGCGCCGATCTACCTTCTCCATCGCGACTTCACGATCGACGAGGAGCCGGAGACCCTGGCGCAGGATCCGAACCTCGACGTGCGCGGATTCGCGTGGGCGCCCGACGGCACCGTCGGCGCGGGCCTGTACGCCGATCTGCTCATCTCCATCGAGCCAGGCAAGGAGAAGCGCAACCTGGGCGACGGAATCGTCAGCGTCACGTTCGGCGACGACGCAAGCACGCTGTATGCGGTGCGCATCACGGAGGACGGCGCGAACGAGGTCGCCACGCTGTTGCAGATCGACTACGCCACGGGCGAGCAGACGGAGATCGTCCCGATCCACTATCCGCGTCCGGACATCGCCGAGGAGAGCGCGGCGGAGGAGGCGCAGTTCGCCGACGACGGCGGGACCGTGCGCCTGTTCTGGATGAACAGCAACACCCTCCGTCTCTGGTCACTCGGCGCCGGGTCCTGGCAGGTCGATCCGGCGACGGGCGAGGTCACCGACATGAACGATGCGCTGCCCGTCCTGTGGTCGCCGGGTGCGGTGCGGCGCGTGACCCTGGACTTCGAGGACGGCGTCACCACCCTGCAGCTGCACGATGGCGACGACGAGACTCCATCGGCGACGACGACGGTCGACGGGTACGTGAGCCACATTCGCTGGTCGCCCGACGGCGAGATCGTGTCGTTCACCGTTGGGACGGCGTCCGGCAGCGGGGTCCTCCAGGACCTGTACGCCTGGTACCTGGGAGACGGCGAGGCGCCGATACGCCTGACCAACACCGGAGCGGCATTCGGTGCCGAGTGGCGCGGCTCCGTGCCGCGCTGGGAGGACGACTGACCGTGCCCACCATCGTGAACCCGATCGGCGTCGAGCTCGACGAGACCGCCCGCCGCATGCGCATCCGGTGGGACGACGGCCACCTCGGCGAGTGGTCGTGGCTCTCGCTGCGCCGCGCGTGCCCGTGCGCGCTCTGCGCGGGCGAGGGCAACCTCCCCGGCGTCGTCACCCTCGACACCGCCTTCAGCGAGCGCGAGACTCACATGAACGAGGTCCGCTGGATCGGCCGATACGCACTCGCGCCGATCTGGGCCGACGGCCACGACACCGGCCTCTTCACCTATTCAAAGCTGCGCGACATGTGCGAGTGCGCAGAGCACGCGACGCCGGACCGATGAACCTGGCGCATGGATTCACTCTCGCCCTTGGTGGCGGCGGTGCACGTGGCTACGCCCATATCGGCGTCGCACGGGCGCTCGCGGCGCGCGGCCTGCACCCCGACCGCATCGTCGGGACGAGCATGGGCGCCATCATCGGTGCCGGCATGGCGGCCGGCCGAACCCCCGACGAGATGGAGGCCGCCGCGCGTGGCATGTCGGTCTATCGGCTTGTCCGCCGCCGGGGTCGGATGGCGTTGTTCGATCCGCGCCCGCTGCTCGAGTGGATGGCAGCGGACCTCGGCGACCCTCGAATCGAGGACCTGCCGACGCCGCTGGGCGTCACGACCTTCGATCTGCTCACCGGCCGGCCACGGCTCATCACCTCCGGACGGCTGGTCGACGCGCTGGCGATGAGCATCGCCGTTCCACTGTTCTTCCCGCCCTGCCGCGACGCCGATGGTGTCTGGTGTGACGCCGGCCCGTGGGAGGGCGTCCCGGTCAGCCTCGCCAGGGCCTGGGCGCCGGCCGAGCCCGTCGTCGGCGTGCTGGCCGACATCCCGAAGCTCGGCATCTTCGCCACGCCCGTCAGCGCCGGGTTGCTGCGCGCCGTGTCGGCTCGGCTGGGCACGGGCACGGCGAGTGATCGGCTGACCGCCCGGCGGTACCTCGCGCTGCTCGCCGCGCGCTGGGCGGATCCGGTCGTGCACGAGCCGCCCGACGTGCTCATCGCGCCGCGGCTCGGCTGGCTGAGCGCGCTGCAATACAGCCGTGCCGTCGAGGCGGCGGCCATCGGCGAGCGCGACGCGGGCTCGGTGCTCGATGCGCAGCTTGGTCAGGGACGCGCCAATGCCGCCTGAATCGGGCGGGGTCGTCTTCGTCCACGCCCATCCCGACGACGAATCGATGGCCACCGGCGGCACCATCGCCCGCCTGGTCGCCGAGGGCATCCGCGTCGACCTGGTCACCTGCACCGATGGCGCCGAGGGCGAGATCCACGATCCCTCGCTCGATCCGGACGAGGCTCGTCCGCGCCTGGCCTCCATTCGCGCCGATGAGCTCGCCTGTTCCGTCCAGGCGCTTGGCGGCGGAGCGATTCACCATCACAAGCTCGAGTACCGCGACTCCGGGATGATGGGAACCGAGGCCAACGAGCATCCCGACTCGTTCTGGAAGGCGGACCTGGACGCGGCCACGCGACGGCTGCTGGAGATCGTGCGCGAGGCGCGGCCCCGCGCGATCGTGAGCTACGACGAGAACGGCAACTACGGGCATCCCGACCACATCAACGCGGCGCGTATCGCGCGTGACGCCTACCAGGCGTTTCTGGGCACCGATTGGGCCGTCGAGCGCTTCTACGAGATCGCGTTCCATCGGGAGTCGTGGTTCTCGCTCATGCAGCAGATGCGCGAGCGGGGGATCGCGCTGCCCTGGGACTTCGACTCCGACGCTGGCCCGGCGCCCGAGGCCGATGCGCTCAACGCTTCGAATGCGGCGGCGCTCGGGCAGGTCGATGAGGCGATCGGCGAGGGGCGCGAGGAGGGCCTCGACTTCGGCACGCCGGACGCCGAGGTGACCACGCGCATCGACGTGTCGGGCTTCCTCGACGCCAAGCGGCGCAGCATGGCCTGCCACAAGACCCAGCGCCAGGACCTCGGCTGGCTGCTCGACCTTCCCGCGGACCTCGCCGATGGCGCCATCAGCACCGAGTACTTCATCCTGCGCTGGCTCAACGGCGCCGACGTCCCACGCTCCCTGCGCGAGGCTGCTCTTCTCCCGTCGACTTAGCGCTCTTTCCATGGGGCCGCTAGCGCCGGGCAGCACCTTCCATCGAGTGTTCAAGACTCTTGAACACTGACGATAGCCGTTGCTGGTTACTGCCTGATTACCACGCGATTACCGCCGCATCGGCGTACGATCGGCCAACCATGTCCACCCGAACCCTCACCCTCACTGACGAGCTCGTCGAGTACGTCCAGCGCTGGGGCGTCAACGAGCATCCGGTTCTCGCCAAGCTCCGTGACAAGACGGCGCCGATGCCCGAGCACAACATGCAGATCGGCCCCGACCAGGGTGCCTTCATGGCGCTGCTGGTCCGGCTCATCGGCGCACGACGCCTCATCGAGATCGGGACATTCACCGGCTATTCCTCCACGGCCATGGCACTTGCGCTGCCGCCTGACGGCCGCCTGCTGTGCTGCGACGTCAGCCGCGAGTGGACCGACATCGCCCGCCAGGCATGGACCGATGCCGGCGTCGCCGACAAGGTCGAGCTGCGCCTGGCCCCGGCGACCGAGACGCTGTCGACCCTCGCAGACGACTCGTTCGACATGGCTTTCATCGATGCGGACAAGACTGGCTACGACGCCTATTACGAGGGCTGCCTGCGCGTCGTCCGCACTGGCGGGCTGATCATCATCGACAACGTGCTCCAGGGTGGGCGCGTCGTCGCCCCGGAGGCGGACGATGAGAACGCGAGGGCGATCCACGCCCTGAACCAGAAGATCGCCGCGGACGAGCGCGTCCACCACGTTCTTCTGCCGCTGGCTGACGGTCTCACGCTGGCGCTGGTGCGTTGACCGCTTGACATCGGTGCTCTAATGGTCGGCGGATGCCGACCATTCAGCGAAAGCCGACCGCCACAAAGTCCGGAAGTCAGGACGACTTCACCGTCTCGACGCCCGAGCAGCTGCACGCGCTCAGTAATCCGACGCGCTGGCGGATCCTCGGCCGGCTGATCGACGGCCCGGCGAGCATCCAGGAGCTGGCACGGTCCCTTGGCGCGGCGAAGGGGACGATCGGCCATCACGTCCACGTGCTCGAGCGGGCCGGCCTGATACGGCTCGTGGAGCGCACCCGGGTGCGGGGCGTGGTGGAGAAGCGCTACGCGCGCGTCGCGCGCCAGTTCAAGCTGCCCGAGGCCGACAGCATACCGGCCGAATCGCGCCAGGAGATCGGCACCATGCCGCTGCGCCAGGCGATCGAGGAGGCACGGCCGGCGAGCGGCCAGGACGACCCGTCGATGTCGCTCGTCATCCGTGCCCGAATGCCGGCCGATCGGGCGCGGCGGTTCGCGGCCATGGTGGAGGTGCTCGCCGCCGAGTTCTCCGACGGCGCGCCGGGCAGCGGTGAAACGTACGGCCTGGTGGCCGGCATCTATCGGCCCAACTGGTCCGACCGGGAAGAGGAGCCACCCGAATGAGCGTCGAGCGCGCCCCGGACGTCGAACCGTCCCTCGCCGAGCTGTCAGCGGCCGTCCCGCACCGGCCGAGCCTCTGGCGCCAGGGCGACTTCATGAAGCTCTGGACCGGCCAGACCATCAGCCAGTTCGGCGACGAGATCACCGGGCTGGCGCTCCCGCTCCTGGCGATTAACATCCTGGGCGCGGGTCCCGGCGAGATGGGCGTCCTGGGTGTCGTGCGCTTCCTGCCCTGGATCCTGTTCACGCTCCCGGCCGGGGTGTGGGTGGACCGGATGCGGCGGCGGCCGATCCTCATCGGCGCCGACATCGCCCGGGCGCTCCTGCTGGCGACCCTGCCGCTCGGCTTCCTCATGGGCTGGCTGACGATCTGGCAGGTGTTCGTCGTGTCGTTCCTGGCCGGGACGCTGGAGGTCTTCTTCGACGTTGCCTACCAGTCGTACCTGCCCAGCGTCGTCGAGCGCGACGAGCTGGTGGAGGGCAACTCGAAGCTCGAGCTGTCACGCGCGGGAAGCTCGGTCCTCGGCCCGACGATTGCCGGCTTCCTCATCGAGGCCGTGCGCGCGCCCTTCGCCATCGTCTTCGACGCACTCAGCTACCTCGGTGCCGCGCTGTTCGTCGGGCTCATCGGCCGGCGCGAGGCCGGACCGACCCCCCACGACCCGGCCGATGGAAAGCGCCCAAGCATGTGGCAGGAGGCGCGCGCCGGCATCGGCTACGTCGCAACCAACCCGTACCTGCGCAGCATCGCCGCCTGCACTGGCACGCTGAACCTGTTCGGCAACATCGGCGGCGTCCTGCTCATCTTCTACGCGGCCGAGGAGCTGGACCTGAGCGCCGGCACACTCGGGCTCATCTTCGCGCTCGGCAACATCGGCGTGCTCATCGGCGCGCTGGGTGGCGGCCGCATCGCGAGGGCGATCGGCGTCGGCCCGACGATCATCGCAACGGCCGCCCTGTCGGGCCTCGGCCTGCTCTTCATCCCGCTCGCGCCGCGCGACGACCCGTTCTGGTTCTTCGTCGCCGGCGGGATCATCGGCGGCTTCACTGCCGTCGCCTACAACGTGAACCAGGTCGGCCTCCGGCAGGCCATCACGCCGGACCGTATGCTCGGGCGCATGAACGCGACCATGCGGCTCATCGTGTGGGGCACGATCCCGATCGGGGCGACCATCGGTGGAGTGCTCGGCACGACGATCGGAGTCCAGACCGCGCTGTGGGTGTCGGCCATCGGTGCCTTCTTCGGCTTCGTGCCCGTCCTGCTCTCGCCCGTTCGCAACCTGCGCGAGATTCCGGCCCAGGCCGAATGACGCTGGAGGCGCCGATGCGCTGCTCGGCGCTGGCCGAGCAGCTTGGCGAGCCCATGATCGGCACGGTCGATCAGCGCGAACGCTGGCTGCTGGTCGAGGACCGATCCGCCTGGGGCAGCCATGCGGTTCGCGACCGGTTCGGGGCCGATGTGGAGGCGCGCGCCAAGGAGCTCGGCCTGCGCCTGCTGCTGGTGCGCCGCCGCGAGGGCGATCCGGCCGACGACGCCGTGCGCGCCGCGATCCTGGTCGACACCCTGACCGGCGAGATGGTGTCGCGAACCGTCTCCAGCGCGGCGGACCTGTCGGTCGAGGCAGCGGCCGCGGCGCCGCTCTCGTCCTTCGGCGAGCCGCTTGCGGGTCCGCTGTTCCTGGTCTGCACCAACGGCAAGCGCGACGCCTGCTGCGCCCTGCGCGGGCGCGCGCTCATCGCCACGCTGGCTGCCACGCAGGGCAACCGCGTCTGGGAAACCACCCACCTCGGGGGTCATCGCTTCGCCGGTAACCTCGTGTGCCTGCCGGACGGCATCGTCTACGGCCGCGTCGCGCCGCTGGACGGCCCACGCCTCGCCGACGCGTACGTGGCCGGCCGCCTCGATCCGAGCTTCCTGCGTGGTCGATCGGCGTGGCCGGCCCCGGCGCAGGTCGCCGAGCAGGTGCTGCGGGAGCGGATGGATCTCGACGGTCTCGCCGACGTCCGGCTGGAGGAGGCGACCCTCGACGCTGACCATGCGACGGTCGTCCTGCGCACGCGGACCGGCGCGCACACCTTCGAGCTGCACGCCGATCGGCTCCAGCCGGCGCGGCCGACGAGCTGCCGCGCCGATGACACGGAGGCGCCGCTGCACTGGGTCATCTCCGCGGCACGGTGATCCCGGAGCACAGCAGCCGCGCCGGCGTCGCCGTTTGCCGGCTGAGCAACTAACGGCCAGCCACGGCCGGATTGGGCCTCATCGCAGGCCATTTCTTGCGCACCGGGCAACGAACGGCCACCGAGAGACCGAAATCGCGGCGAAGTTGGCCGTTAGTTGCGGGGCCCGCAAACGCAACGCCGAAACGGGGTCGACCCTCAGTCGAGCTCCTGGAAGATCGTGATCTGGACTCCGGCGGGTGCGCCCAGGCGCGCGTTGAGCGACCGCCACGGCGTCTCGACCGGCGGCGCGATGAGCTCGGCGCCGGCGTCGACCAGCTCGTCGGTCACCGCCGCGGTGTTCCGCACCTCGAAGGCGACTCGGTACTTCGGCGCCACACCGGCGCGTCCGACCTCGACCTCGTCGATCATCCGCTTCTGAGCCGGATTCGCCAGCTCCAGCGTGGCGCGGCCCGCCTCGAGGATGGCCACGCGTGCCCCGCCCTCGCCCTCGTACGCCTCGGCCTGGCGCAGGCCCAGCACGTCACGGTAGAAGCGCAGGGCCTCGTCGTAGTCATCGGCCTCGACCACCAGGCGCATCTGGAGGACGGGCGTCGCATCGGCGTCTGTCATGGCCGGAGAATAGGCCGATGAACGCCTCCCTTCTCGCCGATGCGGCCGAGCGCTGGGGCACGCCGCTGTACGTCACCGATCTCGACGCGGCGGCCGAGCGCGCAACTGCCTGGCGGCGCGCATTGCCGGGCGCACTGGTAGCGTTCGCGGTCAAGGCGAACCCCGATCCGGCGCTGCTGCGGCGGCTGGCGGCCGAGGGCATCGGCTTCGAGGTCGTCGGTCCCGTCGAGCTGGCGCTGGCACTGCGGGCGGGGGCGACGGCGGATCGGATCGTGGTCAACGGCGCCGGCCAGACCGATGCCGACCTGACGGCCGCCCTCGACAGCGGTGCCCTCGTCAACGCCGAGACGATCGGCGGGCTGGAGGCGATGCTTCGTCATCCCGGACGGATCGGCATGCGGGTCAATCCCGCGCTCGATGCCGGCACGCACCCCCATCTGGCGACGGGCGCGGCCGATTCGAAGTTCGGGATCGGCCTCGACGAGCTGCCGGCGGCGCTCGAGCTCGTGCGCAAGGCGGGTCGGCGGCTCGAGTCGATCGGCGCCCAAATCGGCTCCGACGTTCGTCAGCTCGAGCCGTTCGCCGCGCTTGCCGGGCTGCTTGGTCAGCTGGCGACCGATGCGGGCGCCGAACGGATCGATCTGGGTGGCGGCTTCGCCGGATCGCCC
>JAICRD010000127.1 GCA_025937535.1 Chloroflexota bacterium
CGTGGATGAGCTGTGGATAGGTGCGCCGGCAAGCCGCAAAGTCGGGGATAAGTGGGCTTGTGCGCCCTGTGGCTGGCCGGACATACTGTGGTCG
This sequence comes from Chloroflexota bacterium, assembly GCA_025937535.1. GTDB lineage: Bacteria > Chloroflexota > Limnocylindria > QHBO01 > QHBO01 > JACDBZ01. The sequence goes on from JAICRD010000127.1 coordinate 95, forward strand.
TCCCGAAGGGGCAAGCGACACCGGATCACACGATTTCGATCATGAGTTCCGGGGACCGGAAACCGAGGGCTTCGGCCAGCGGGGACCGGACGGCAGCGGTGGCTTCGGCCGCCGAGGTCGGACGCCTGTTCCTTCGGGACATTTGCGTGCCCGGCACCTGCGCGAGCCCGATACCTCGACGGATCGGTCAGTCGCCGCGAGCGGAACCCCGGAAGAGACGGACCAGCCGGATCGTCAGGTAGCGGGGTACGACGCGGGCATAGGCTGCGTGGTCCGGGCCGAATCGGCGGCGCAGGCGAGCATCCTCCCGGCCCGTATCGCGGTGGACGAAGGCGACGAGGACGGGCAGGAAGGCCGCCAGCCAGCCATTGCGGCGGCCCAGCGCGATCGCGGCGTACAGCGCGGTCCAGGCCTCGTACATGGGATGGCGGGTCAGCGCGTAGGGTCCCGACATGACCAGCCGATCCGGCTCGGCCAGGTCAACGTCCCCGGCGGCGCGCGTCGCCCAGAGGATCGAGGCAACGGATGCCGCGATTCCGACGCCGCTTCCGAACGCGGCGGCTCGGGTCGGGATCGGCAGGCGCAATGGTCGCAGCCACTGGAGGGCGAGCCCGAGGGCGAGGAGGGCGAGGTGGGCCTCCGGCAGCGGCAGGTTGCGGAGCACGACCGAGGCGCGGGGCGGTGCGTCGCTCACGTCGGGCGCTCCGTCGACACCTCGACGCGTGTGGCGTCGATCTCGTCGGCCGAGCTGAGGACGTGGACCGCGGCGAAGCCCTCATCGGCGAGTGCGGGAAGCGACGAGCGCAGCCAGCCGTGCTGGCGGCGAAGTGCAGCGGGAGGGGGACGGGGAGAGGCCCGCAAGGCGTTGCGCTCCAGCGCGACTCCGAGTGGAACGTCCAACACGATGGCCACCGCTGGGCGGCGGTGGCGCCGCGCCATATCCAGGAGCTGTATGCGGGCCCAGTCCTCGACGTTCGTCGCGTCGACGACCGTCAGCCGGCCGCGGCGCAGGCGCAGCTCGAGGATGCGGTGGAGCAGGTCGAAGGCGTCGTCGGTGGCGCCCTGCGCCGACGCATCGTCAGTGATGATCGCGCGCATCTGATCGGAGGAGAGCACCGCCGTCGGCGCGAACCATCGGCCGGCGAAGGTGGACTTGCCGCTGGCGGCGATGCCGATGAGGACGACGAGTGCGTCGCGCGGGAGGGTGATGGTGGCGAAAACTGACCGACCGCCGAGGTCATCGGCGGTCGGTGGAGAAACCATGGAAGCTCAGGATCAGCCGTGCGCGTCGCAGTCCGGGCACATCTCCGACTCGGGGATCGGGGCCTTGGGCTGACCGATGGCGCGCGGAAGCGCGCGACCGCAGATGGTCGTGCCCGGCTCACCGACGAGGTGGACCTTGCTGAAGTGGCGATCGGGGAGGCGCCACGTGACATAGCGACGCTGACGAGTAGGGGTCGAGGACAACGGCGGAAACTCCGGCTGCGGGTCCTCATTCTGCCAGATTTCGCTCTTTTTCACAAACCGCCGCCCGATCTGGCAGCATGAGATCGAACGTGATCAAGCGCATCGGAATCCTCACCGGCGGCGGCGACGTCCCGGGCCTCAATTCAGTCATCAAGAGCGTCGTCTACCGCTCCAGCGAGGTCGGCTGGCAGGCTCTCGGCATCCGCCGCGGCTGGAAGGGGCTGACCCACGTCGACACTTCGCGCGACGACGGCGGCGGCTTCCTCCGCCCCCTGGATCGGGTCAGCACGCGGGCCATCGATCGGACCGGTGGGACGGTGCTGCACACCTCGCGCACCAACCCATCGGCCATGCGCCAATCCTCGCTCCCGCCCGGGCTGGACGACGGGCGCGCCGCGAGCCTGGCCACCGGCGACGACCGGTACGACCTGACCCCGTTGGTGCTCGAGAATCTCGAGACGCTGGGCATCGGCGCGCTCGTCGCCATCGGTGGTGACGACACGCTGAGCTATGCCGCGCGCCTCGGTCGCGAGGGCTTCCCGGTCATCGCGATCCCGAAGACGATGGACAACGACGTGCATGGCACCGAGTACTGCATCGGCTTCTCGACCGCCGTCACCCGGGCAAAGGAGCTCATCAACCGCCAGCGCACCACGCTCGGCAGCCACGAGCGCATCGGCGTCTTTCGGATCTTCGGGCGCAACGCGGGCTATACGGCCTGGTATGCGGCCTACGTCACGAGCGCGCGATGCGTCATCCCCGAGGCGCCCTTCGATCTGGACGCGCTTGCCACCATCCTGACCGAGGACTGGCACAACAACCCGTCCAACTACGCGTTCGTCATCGCCAGCGAGGGCGCCATCTGGACCGGCGGCGAGCTCCCCGAGATCGGCGACGCCGATGCCTTCGGGCACCGTCACAAGGCCGACGTGGGGTACGCCCTGGCCGAGGAGCTCAAGCGCCGCACCGGCATCGAGACCGTCCACAGCGACCTCACCTACGACCTGCGCTCGGGTGACCCGGACGCGCTGGACCAGATGGTGGCCATCACCTACGCCAACATCGCCGTCGACCTGCTGGCCGATGGAAAGACGGGGCGCATGGTCGCCATTCGCGACGGGAAGTACTCGCACGCGCCGCTGCCGGCGCGCTCCCTCGGCGCGCGGCAGATCGACGTCGCCGCGATGTACAACACCGAGCGCTTCCGGCCGCGCTACGAGGCGAAGCTGGGATCGCCGCTGCTGCTGGGGCCGGCGGTCATCGAGTGACCGGCGGCGCCTGGGCACCCGATCGCCGCCTCCTCACCACCGGGCTCATCGGCCTGGTGACGGCCGCGGCCTTCGAGGGCATGGCCGTTCCGACCGTCATGCCGGCCATGGTCAACGACCTCGGCGGGCTCGACCTCTACGGCTGGGCATTCAGCGCGTTCTGGCTGACGAACATCATCGGCATCACCCTGGCCGGGACCGATGCCGACCGCCGCGGACCCGGACGCGCGCTGGCGATTGGCGTGGTGCTGTTCGCCGCGGGCATGGTGGTGTCCGGCGTCGCTGGCTCGATGCTCCAGGTCATCACCGGGCGCGCGATCCAGGGCTTCGGCTCCGGCGCGATCGGCTCGGTGGTGTACGCCGCCATCGCCCGCGCTTACCCGAGCTCGGCGACGCCTCGAATGATCGCGCTGATCTCCAGCGCCTGGGTGGTGCCCGGCCTGGTGGGACCGGCGCTGGCCGGCATCGTGTCCGATGCGCTCGGCTGGCGCTGGGTCTTTCTGGGGATCGTGCCGCCGGTGCTGGTGATGGGTGGCGTGGTCTATCCCCAGCTCGCCCGTCTCGGCGCCGCCGTGCCCGTCAGCCAGCCGGCGCGAAGCGACGCCGGGCGGGCCGTGGATGCGGTCCGGCTGGCGCTCGGAGCCACGCTGCTCCTGGCGGCGCTCACGACCCGGTCCCTGCTTCCCGCGGTCGCGATGCTGGCCATCGGAGGCTGGCTCGCACTGGGTGGCGTCCGTCACCTGCTCCCGCCGGGCAGCCTGCGCCTCGCCCCGGGCAGGCCGTCGGTGGTCATCGTCATCTTCACCATCGCGTTCGCGTTCTTCGGCACCGAGGCCTTCGTGCCGCTGACCGTGGTCGAGGTGCGCGGCGGCAGCGTCACGCTGGGCGGGATCGCGCTGTCGGCGGCCGCGGTCACGTGGGCGGTCGGGTCATGGCTGCAGGACCGGGCCGCGAACGCCGGCATGCGCCGGACCCTGGTCACCATCGGGTCGGCGCTGATCGGCGCCGGCATCGGCATCACGGCGCTGGTGCTCATGCCGTCGGCGCCCGTCTTCACCGCCGCGATCGGTTGGGGCATCGCCGGGCTCGGCATGGGACTCGCGTACTCGATGCTCGCACTGCTCATGCTCGAGACCTCGACGCGTGGCGAGGAGGGATTCAGCTCGGCGGCGTTGCAGCTCATGTTCACGCTCGGCACCGCGTTCGGCGCCGGGGTCGGCGGAGCGGTGGTGGCGCTCGCCGACGAAGGGCGGCTGGAGCTGGCGCCGGCGCTTGCCATCATCGACGTTGGGATGCTCGTGGTCGCTGCCCTGGCGGTCCTCGTCTCGTTGCGCGTTCCACGCAACGGGGAGGCCGTTCGGCGCGAGGCGCCCCTTCAGCACGGAGTGCCGCTCGAGCACCCCTAGCCGGCGCCGATCGCGACACACCGCTGTCGCGCGAGGGGCGGAAGATGGGCACATGCGCAGGATCCTCAGCATCGATGGCGGCGGCATCCGGGGCATCATCCCGGCGGTCCTCCTTGCCGAGCTCGAGCGCAGCACCGGCCGTCCGACGCGCGAGACGTTCGACTTCGTCGCCGGCACCTCGACCGGCGCCGTACTGGCGGCCGGGATCGCGGCCGGCATTCCGGCCGCCGAGATGGCGCGGCTGTACGAGCGCCGTTCGGCGGACGTCTTCCGGCACGTGCCCGTCGTCTCGACGCTCCGGCGCATCGTCACCGGCTCCATGTACGACACCCGCACGCTCCACCGGGTCATTCGCGAGGAGCTCGGTGCGGAGGCGCGTGACTGGCGCCTGAACGACGCGCCCATCGACCTGCTCATCACCGCGAAGCGGCTGTCGGACGGCATGCCGTGGTACTTCGTGCGCGACAACCCGGCGAACTCGTGCCGGGCGGGTGATTACGCACTGGCCGATGCGGCGACCGCCTCCGCGGCGGCGCCGACCTACCTGCCGCCGTGGGCGATCGGCGGCATCGGCGAGCTGATCGACGGCGGCACCGGCGTGGCCGGCAACCCGGTCTACCAGGCCTGTGTGGAGGCCTTCGAATACACCGATGCCTACCGCCCGGATGAGACCCTCGTCGTCAGCCTGGGCACCGGACGCCTCCTGCGTCGCGAGCGGCCGACGTGGATCTGGCCGTGGCTGGGCTGGCTGCTGTCGGAGCTGCTGCGCTCACCGGCGGAGCAGCAGACCGAGCTCGTCCACCGCCACTACCGAGCGGCCGCGTTCTACCGGCTCGACCTCGAGCTCGAGCACGAGATCGGGCTGGATGCGGTCGGCCGCATCCGCGAGCTCCGGGCGCTCGGCGAGCGACTCGCGGCCGACGTCGACTGGCCGGCGATCCTCGACGGCTCCGACGAACGCTTCCTCGTCACCGACGCCTCCACGCTGCCGCGCGAGTACTGCCGCATCGGGCCGTCGTAGGCAGCGTCAGACGACGTTGAGCTCGCGGATCGGCCGGTTGCGCTTGATGCGCTCGTAGCCGAGCGGCGCGAGGTCGAGCGTCTCGTACCGGCCGCTGCAGATCCACTCGGCCAACGCCCGCCCGACGGCCGGCGCCTGCTGGAGGCCGTGCCCAGAGAACCCGTTTGCGAACAGGAGGTTCCGCAGGACGGGATGCGGCCCGACGATGGCGTTGTGATCGAGCGTGTTGACCTCGTAATGCCCGGCCCACGAGTCGAGCAGCCGCGCCCGGTCGAAGCCCGGTGCCCGGTGCGCGAGAGCGGGCCACACGAACGACTCGAACGGCGCTCGATCCGACGCGAGGTCCAGCGTGTCGGGGTCGGGCTCCCCGTCGCGGGGCGAGAAGCCGGCGATGTAGGACGGACCTTCGGGACGGAAGTAGACGCCGGACGGGTCGATCGTGAGGGGTGCGGCGCCGAGGCTGATCGGTGCGTCGAGGTGGAACACGAGGCGCTTCCGCGGCCGGACGGGAAGCTCAACGTTGACCATGCGTGCCACGTCCGCGGCGCGCGGACCGGCCGCATTCACGACCCAGCCGGCCGCGATGTGCGACCCGTCGGCCAGGCGCACGCCGCTGACCCGATCGCCGTCGCGATCGACGGCGACCACTTCCCCAATGCGCTCGATCACGCCGAGCGAACGAGCCCGGCGCCGAAAGCCCTGGAGCAGCGCGTGAGCGTCGAACCACCCCTCGTTCTCGAGGCCAAGCGACGCGCCGGCCAGGTCGTCGACGTTCATCCAGCCGAACCGTTGGCGCAGCTCGGACGGCGACAGCAGCACCACCGGCACGTCGAGCTCGCGCTGGATGGCGTGGTTGCGCTCGAGCGTCGCGAGGCCCGCATCGGTCGCCAGGAAGAGGTAGCCGTTCTCGACGAAGTCGAACTCCGGGATCTCGCCGTCCACGGCGAGGTATCGGTCCGGGTGCTTGATCACCTCGAC
>JAICRD010000040.1 GCA_025937535.1 Chloroflexota bacterium
AGCAGGACCGATGCGTCGAGCGCCGTGGTGTCGTAGTGCTGGGTGAAGACGCCGCGCTCGTCGAGTGCGTGGTCGCAGATATCGGTCTTGATCTCCTCCGCCGCTGCCTCCCAGCGCTCGGCCAGCTCGTCCTCGTGACGGATGCGCGCCAATCGCGCCCCTCGATCGGCCGCGACCCAGCACATGAGCTTGGAGCTGGTGAAGTGCTTCGGCTCGCCACGAACCTCCCACATGCCCCGATCCGGCTCGCGCCAGTGCTCGAGCGCGGCCTCGACCTGGTCGATCAGGATCGGCCAGATCCGCTCGTCGAGGTGATCGCGAGACGTGGTGTGCAGGTACACCGAGTCGAGCACCGCGCCCCAGACGTCGTGCTGGCGCTGGTTGTACGCGTCATTGCCGATACGGACCGGCCGTGCGCCCTCGTAGCCGGACATGTGCTCGAGGATCTGCTCGTCGAGCGCCTTCTCCCCGTCGATGCCATACATGACCTGCAGCTGGCCGTCGCGCTCCGCGACATCGGCGATGAAGGAGAGGTAGTCGGCGGCCTCCCAGTCGAAGCCGAGGGTGTAGAGCCCCCACAGCGCGAAGGTCGAATCGCGGATCCAGCTGTAGCGGTAGTCCCAGTTGCGCTCCCCACCCGGAGTCTCGGGCAACGACGTGGTCGCCGCCGCGACGATCGCGCCACTCGGCGCGTAGGTCAGCCCCTTGAGCGTCAGGGCCGAGCGCTCCAGGAAGGACCGCCAGGGATGGTCCGGGAACGTGCCCCGCGCGAGCCAGTGCTGCCAGTGGTGCGCGGTCCAGACGAGGCGCTTGTAGGCATCGGCGCTCGTTTCGGGTGACTCCGCGCCGTTCCAGCTGAGGGCGCAGAACCGCGTCTCGCCCTCCTTGATGAGCGTCCGGGCGACCGCGCGCGGTCCCTCGAAGCCGATGTTCATGTCGCTCGTCAGCACCAGCTCGACGTCGCCGTCCTTCGTGGCGCAGGCGCCCTGACGGTAACCATCCCGCGTGTAGCGCCATTCGCCGAACTCGCGTCCGTAGTCGAACACGGGCTCACAGTCGAGCGTGAGCTGCATCTCGCCATTCACGCAGCGCACCATGCGCAGCAGAATGTGGCTCGCGTCATAGTCCGTCGGCGGCCGTCGCTGGGTCTTCGAGCGCTCCTCAGTGTGCCGCCACGGACCGATGAGCATGACGTCGCGGATGATCACCCAGCCGGTGGCCGATCCCCAGCTGGTCTCGAGCACCATCGTGCCAGGCAGGTATCGGCGCGCCGCAGGGACCTGCATGTCCGACGGACCGAAGCGGAAGCTGCCGGCGTCGCGGTCGAGGATCGCGCCGAAGACGCTCGGCGAGTCCATGCGCGGCAGGCACAGCCACTCGACGGCTCCGCTCGGAGCGACGAGGGCGGTCGATTCGCAATCGGACAGGAAGGCGTATTCGCCGATCGGCGCGAAGGGCGATGCGAATGGCCGATCCGGCATGGTCGGGTCGGGACTCGCCTGCACGTTCATGTTCATCGGATCATCTCCGGCCGTCTGGGACCCCAGTCTCACACGGTGCGCGCTCTTTCGCCAATCCCCATTGGTCCTGGAGGCGATCAGATGTCGGCGTCGAACGTGTCGCAGGCGTCCGCGCTGCCGGCCTCGAGGCCGGTGCTGAACCACTGCTGGCGCTGCTCCGAGGAGCCGTGCGTCCAGGTCTCCGGGTTGACCTGTCCCTGCGTCTGCTCCTGGATGCGGTCGTCGCCGATGACCGATGCGGCGTTCAGCGCCTGGTTGACCTGCTCCTGCGTGATCGGCTCCAGGAAGCCGGTCTGCACCGCGTTGGCGCCCCAGACGCCGGCGAAGCAGTCGGCCTGGAGCTCGGTGCGCACGGCGCCACCCTCGGCCCCGGCGTCGCGTCCCGCTTCGAGGAGGCCCAGCAGGTTCTGGACGTGGTGGCCGTACTCGTGTGCCAGGACGTACTCCTCGGCAAAGGGCCCGCCCTCGGCGCCGAACCGCGCCTCGAGGTCGTCGAAGAAGCCGAGGTCGATGTAGATCGTCTGGTCCACCGGGCAGTAGAACGGGCCGACGGCGCTGCTGGCAGCGCCGCAGGCGGTGTCGACCGCATCGGTGAAGAGCGTCGTGCCCGGCTGGGCGTACTGGTTGCCGGAGGCGGCGAAGGCGTCGCTCCAGTAGGCGTGCAGGCTGTTGACGGTGCCGACGATGCGGCAGTCCTGGCGCTCGTTGGCGTCGGCGCCAGTCTGGCACTCCGTGGCCAGTTCGCTCGACACAGGGCCCTCCTGCGCCGGCGCGGCGCCCAGGCCGCCGCCCAGGATGTCGCCGAGGTTGCCGCCCGAAAGCAGCATGAGGGCGATGATGATGATCGTGCCCAGCCCTCCACCGAGGGCGATCCCGCCGCCGCGCACGCGACGTCCGCGCACGTCGCGGACCTGCCCGGGATCGAGCTCAACGTCGCGTCGAAAGGTCATCGAATGGCCGCCTCTTATGTCGAGCTATTGCTTGGCCGCTCTGCAAGCCCTGCGCCGTGGAATGCGTGTCGCGTGCCAACCCATGGCCAGGAATCAGGCCGTCAGCCGCTGAGCGAGCCAGGCGATGGCATCGGCATAGCGCCACTCGATGCCGCCGTGCGTCCCCTCGAACAGCTCGAACCGGAGCTCCGGCTCGCCGATGCCGATCCTCTCCAGCTCGGCACGGAACGCCTCCGCGCCGAGATCGAGATAGAAGTCGTCGCTTCGTCCGGCGTCGATCCAGATCGCGCGCAACCCGCGCAGCGCATCGGCATGGGGCTCGACCATGCGGACGGGATCCCAGGCCAGCCATCGCTCCCAGACATCGGGCACCAGGCGGCCGGTGAGCGGCTCGAACGGAAGGCGCACGCTGCCGTCCGCATCGGCCGAGTAGCAGGCGGCCATGCACCAGGCGTTGAGCAGGTCGCCGTCCGTTCGCTTCGAGCGGCCCGGGCGGGATCGGAAATCCGCCCAGAAGGCGTCGAAGGAGCCGTCGTACGCGTCGCGCAGGGCGCGTGCGGCTGAGCGGAAGTCGGGCAGGTAGCACGCCTCGAACAGCGCGTCCCCGGCGTGGGTGGCGAGGCCACCGAAGAGGTCCGGGCGCAGCATCGGCGTGATCATTGCTCCGTACCCGCCGCTGCTCTTTCCGGCCACGCCACGATGGGCGGCCCCCGGGAGGGTGCGATAACGAGCGTCGATGAACGGCACGACCTCGTCGCACAGGTACGTGTGGTAGCGCCCAACCGCCGGCGAGTCCACGAACTGCGAGCCTCCGAGGCTCGTCCACGCGTCGACGAAGACGACGATCGCGGGCGCGTCACGGTCTGCCGCGAAGCGATCGTCGAGCGCCTCGAGTGGAGTCGGCTGGAATGCCTTTCGATTCCGCCACATGTCGAGCTGGCCGGTGAGGCCCTGAAGGACGTAGACCGATGGATACCGCCGATCGGGCTCGTCGTCGTAGCTGGGCGGCGTGTAGACGTACAGCGGGCGCCGATGCGGATCGCCCAGCGGATTCCCGGTGAGGGCCTCGCTGTCAATGGCGAGCTCGTCGAGGCGTCCGGCCCAGCGATGTCCCCAGGGCGGTGGAAGGTCCATGCGACGAGCCTAGCAGGCGGCTCGATCGCATCGGCGCATGGTACTGACGGGTCATGTCGGTGCGGTCCGGTGCGGAGCAGACTCGCCGCGCATCCATGACCGACGCCGTCCACACCGAGCGCGTCCCGATCGCGCCGAGCACGGGCATCAGCAGGCCGCTGCGGGAGACACTCACGCGGGTGGCTGTCGTCGCGCGCGACCGCGCCGGGATCGACTCGGCTGCGCTCCTCCTGCCGATCATCCTGGTCGGCCTGACCCAGGCACACGGCCTGGCGCTGTGGACCGTCGCGATCGCGTACCTCGTCACCAACTCCACGCTCGCGATCCGGGCGCCGGCGCGAAACGCGCCGACCGCCGCGCGCTGGATGACGGCGCGGCTCCTGGTGAGCGTGGCGATGGTCGCGGCCGGCCAGCTGCTCACCGGCTCGACCGGCCTGCTCGCCGCCGTCTACCTGCCGATCATCGCCATCGCGGCATTCGCCGGACATCGCTTTGTCGTGCTCACCGTGGCCGCCTCGATCGGATCGCACTTCCTGGTCGAGTGGTTCGAGCATGCCGTGTTCATGGATGCCGTCGCGCGCGGGATCGGCTTCGCCGGCGCTGCGGTGCTCGTGGCCTTCGGCACGCGCCGGGAGGTCGCCCGCATGCAACGCGCGCGAGACAGGCTGCGCCGGGCCGTGGTGACCGACCGTCGACGCGCTCGCCAGATCGCCGGCGTCGAGGCCATCGGCCGCATCCTCGCCGAGCGTGGCCCCGCCGCCGACGCCGTCGATACCGTCGTCGAGCGCATCAGCGCCGAGCTCGGCCATCGCTACGTCTCGATCTACCTCGGTACCGAGGCGAAGGCTTCGCTCGTCGCGCAGCGCGGGTACAGCGAGCTGATCCAGACCTTCGACGGCGAGCGCGGCATCGTCGGCCGCGTGATGCGCACGCGTCGACCGGCCTTCGTCCCCGACGTCGGCGCCGATCCCGATTACTGGGCCGTGAACCCGAACGTGACGAGCGAGATCTGCGTGCCGCTGCTCGCCGACCACGAGTTCCTGGGCTTCGTCAATGTCGAGGCCACCGGTCAGCCCCTTGACTCGACCGACCTGCGGGTCATGGTGGCCGTCGCCGACCGGATTGCCGCCGCGCTCATCATCGGCCGCGAGCGCCAGCGGCTCAGCGAGCGGGCCGATCTCTTCCGGCACCTGCACGAGTTCAGCGAGGCGATCAACGGCACGCTTCAGCCCGACGAGCTGTTCCGCGCCATCGTGCGGTCGGTCTCGATCGTCGTGGAGGCCGACATCGCCGCGCTCCACGTTCACGACCGCGAGTCCGGCAGGTACCTGCTCCGAGCGGTCGAAGGCAGCGAGCTCGGCACGCTCGGGGCCGAGGCACGACCGGGCGAGGGCATGGCGGGGCGCGCGATCCGCGACCGGACCATGATCATCGACGATGCGGCGCCACGGCCGCAGGCGCTCCGGGCGGTCGATGCCGGATTCATGCCGTCCACGCCACCGGGTCCGATGCTGGCGGCATCGATCCCGCTGATTCGCGACCGGGCCGTGCTGGGGGCGCTGACGCTCATGCGTGACGACCGCTCGCGAACGTTCACCGAGCTCGAGCGCGATGCGCTGGCCATGATCGGACAGCAGGCGGCCCTCGCCGTCACGAACGTCCAGCTGCACGCCGAGGTGGCCGAGCTCGCCATGCGCGACCCGCTGACCGGCCTCTTCAACCGCCGCTACCTCGATCCCGCCATCGAGCAGCTGTTCGCACGTCGCTCGCGGATGTCGGTCGAGGAGCGCGTCCCGCTGGCCGCGATCATGTTCGACCTCGACCATTTCAGCGAGCTCAACAACCGGCACGGCCACCAGGTCGGCGATGACGTGCTGCGCGCCTTCGGCGCCGTGCTGCGCTCGCGCATGCGCAGCACCGACCTCGTCGCGCGGTTCGGTGGCGAGGAGTTCGCCGCGATCCTGTTCCGCGCGACGCTGGACGACGCGATGCGGATCGCGGATGAGGTCCGCCAGCAGCTTGCCGCGACGCCGATCCTCGGCAGCTCGGGGGAGGAGCTGTCCGCCACCGTCTCGGCAGGATGCGCGGCGATCGGTCCCGATCACGAGTCCCCCGATGAGCTCCTGCGTGCCGCCGACGTGGCGCTCTACATGGCCAAGCGCGCCGGCCGAGACCGCGTCTGCGCCGCCTGACCCGATTCGTAGCGCCAGTAGTCCGCCCTGGGGCGTATCGGCCAAGAAGTGGCTGGTGTTCCCGACAGCGGACCAAGAACGGACAAGATGGCTGCTTCTGCTTGGCTAGCCTTCCCAGCCACGAACCAATTTGGCCAAGAACTGGCCGATACTCCCCGCAGTGCGCTAAGCCGTCGCCGCCCTGGGATGCCCAAGCCGTCGCCGCCCGCCCTGGGGCTACCTAGGCCGTCTCGCCCCGCAGCTCGACTTCCTGGAGGCGCCTGACGGCCAGCCCGATGGCCAGCGCCGTGACGACTGCGGTGACCGCCAGGGCGAAGCCGATGCCGAGCTCACCGACCCCGTTGGCGCCGTCGCCACCCAGCGCCTCCGCCACCGCCAGCGCGTGCTGGCGCACGCTGAACCCGCGCGTCGCCTCGAACAGGCCCGCCACGACGCCCTCCCACACGACGACGTACGCGAGGCCGATGATGAGCGCGCGCGAGGTGATGAGGGACAGGGCCAGGAAGATGGCGGCATACTCCAGCCCGCCGACGAGCGCGGCGACCGCGAATCCGAGCGCCAGCGTCGTGTCGCCGTTCGTGACGACGCCCGCGATGAACACCGCCGGCGCGACGAGCAGCGACGTCACCAGCCATGTGACCAGGAACTTCACGGCGATGATGCGCCAGCGCGCGACCGGCTTGGCGAGCAGGTACACGATCGTGCCGTCGTCCAGCTCGGAGCCGAGCGCGGCGGTACCCACGATGACGGCCACCAGCGGCAGGACGACGCCAAGGCCGAAGTTGCCGAGCAGGCGCAGCGCGAAGCGGTTGGCCTCGTCGTCGCCCGGTGCGCTCAGTCGGAACAGCGCCGCGACCACCACCAGCAGCACTCCCACCAGCGCCAGCAGCAGGGTGCGCCGCCGGTTCAGGAGCGCTCGCACGGTGATCGAGAGGAGGGCGGCCGTCATCGGCGCACCAGGTAGCTGAACACCGATTCGAGCGACTCGTCCGCGGGTCGCAGCTCGAGCAGCGAGGCCCGTGCGCGCTGGGCCGCGGGCGCGATGGCCCGCGTCAGCGCGCCGTAGTCGCCGGTCCGCACGGTCAGGGTGCCGTCGTGCAGCTCGACGGCCTCCACGGTCGCATCGGCCAGGAGCTCGCGTGCCAGGGCGCGGTCGTCCGACGAGCGAACCGTGAAGCTGTGCGGGCGGTCGGTCATGAGGCGCCGGATGCGCCGGAAGTCGCCCGACGCGGCCAGCCGACCGGCGACGACGACCAGGACGCGGTCGCTGAGGCGCTCGACCTCCTCCAGGATGTGGCTCGAGAAGAGGATGGTCCGGCCCTCGGCCGCCATGCGGCGCAGCATGTCCATCATGTGCAGCCGCTGCCGGGGGTCCATGCCGTTGAATGGCTCGTCCAGGATCAGGACGGGCGGGTCGTGGACGAGCGCCGCGGCGACCTTGACGCGCTGCCGCATGCCCTTCGAGTAGCCGCCGATCGCACGTCCGGCGGCGGCCTCCAGGGCCACCATGCCGATCGCACGATCCGTGGCGGCCGCGGCGTCCTCGATGCCGTGCAGGCGGGCCGACGCGTTGACGAAGGCGCGCCCGGTGAGGAACGGGTAGACCGCCTCCCGCTCCGGAACGAAGCCGACCGAGCGGTACAGGTCGGGGTGGCGCCAGGTCGGCGTGTCGTCGAGCTTGACGCTGCCCGCGCTGGGCGCCAGGAAGCCGGCCATCATGTGCAGCAGCGTCGTCTTGCCCGCGCCGTTCGGGCCGAGCAGCCCGGTGATGCCGGCGCCGACGTCGAACGTCACGTCGTTGACGGCCACCACGTTGCCGTACCAGCGCGAGACGGCCTCCAGCCGGATGTCGCTCATGCGGTGAGCCGCCGATAGCGAACGGCCAGCACGGCCCACGAGACGAGCACGAGGATGAGCGCCGCGAGCCCGTACAGCGCCAGCGGGAGCTCCGAGGTGGCTGCCGGTGCGCCGTCGACGGCGCCGCCGAACAGCCACTGGCGCGTCCCGTCGAGCACGGCGAGCGGGCTCACGAAGGCCGCGACGTCCTGGCCGTTCTCACTGAAGGAGTCGCTGATCACGCCGCCGATGAGGAACACCGCCAGCACCGCCCCGGCCGCGTACGCCCGCCGCCCCGCCAGCGAGCAGATGGCGAGGCCGATGCTGGACAGCACCACGGCGTGGATGACCCCGTTGCCGATGATCTCGGGCATGGCGCCGATCTCCTCGCCAACCGCCGCCACGAGGTCGTCGGTCGAGAGCACGCGGCCGATGAACAGGAGCAGCACCGGCGCGAGGGTGATGGCCAGCAGGCCGATGGCGAGAGCCGCGATCTTGGCCGCCACGTAGTCGATGCGCCGAATGGGCCGGCTGAAGTACAGCGGCAGCACCCGGTGGCGGATGTCGTTGACGACGAGCTCCGGGGCCTGCGCCGCGATGAAGATCGGCAGCAGCGCACCGATGTTCCAGACGTAGCCGTCGTAGTCGTACAGGTCCAGGATGTCGCCGGCCAGGACGCGAACCGCGACGGCGACGACCGCCGGCAGCGCCGCGAGGATGACGGCGCCCCACGGGATGATCTTCGAGCGGCCCGAGCGACCGAATCCGAAGACGGCGCGCAGCCCGGCACCAACGATCGCCCCGATCGCTCCACGCCGGCCGAGCCGCGGGCCGTCGTAGTGGCGGTAGCCGATGTCGTAGATCGTGCCGGTCGTCTCGGGCATCGCGGTCATGTCGTCGCTCCGGGTGCCACGACCTCGTCACGGAAGAGGTCCTCGAGCTGATGGCGCCGATGCTCCATGCGGATCACGGCCAGCCGCAGGGCGACGGCCTCGTCCCGGACGGCGTCGTACACGGCGTACTCGCCGTCGCCGGCGCTGGCGATGTCGACCACCACCGTCCGCCCGTCGGCGATCGCGTCGATGCCGCGGCCGGTGAGCCGCTCGGCCAGCGGGCCGGCCTCCTCCTCGGTCTCGACCAGCAGCTGCCCGGTGCGCTCGGTGAAGCTCGCCAGCGGCGCCGTTCGCAGCAGCCGCCCGTTGTCGATGGCGACCAGCCAGCCCGCGATCCGCTCGATCTCGCCGAGAAGGTGGCTGGCGACGACGACGGTGATCCCGAAGTCGCGGCCGATGCGCTCGATGAGCCCCAGCATGTCGTCGCGCCCGGCCGGGTCGAGGCCGTTGGTCGGCTCGTCGAGGAACAGCACGCGCGGGTCGTGCACCAGCGCCTGGGCCAGCTTGACCCGCTGCTTCATGCCGGTCGAGTAGCCACCGATCTGGCGGTAGCGCTCCTCGTACAGCCCCACGTGGCGGAGCACGTCCGCCGTTCGCTCGCGGGCCGCCCCGGCGGGCAGGCCCGAGACGCGGGCCATGTGAGCGACGAACTCGGTGGCCGAGATGTCGGGCGGGAGGCAGTCGTGCTCGGGCATGTAGCCGACGAGCTCCCGTATGCGCTCGCCCTGCGTCGCCGGATCGAAGTCGAGGACGGTGGCCTGGCCGTCGGTCGATGGCAGCAGGCCCAGCAGGATCTTGATCAGGGTGCTCTTGCCGGCCCCGTTCGCACCGACCAGACCGATGACGCCCTCGCCGATATCGACGGTCAGGCCGTCGAGCGCGGTGACGCCGCCGGGGTATCGCTTGGTCAGCGCCCGCGTTCTGATGAGTGCCATGAGCGGGTCAGTCTAGGGACATGGCGCCAGCGGGGTGGCCGATTCCGAGGGCCCCGCTACATGTGGGGCTGGTAGCCAGCCTCGAAGAACCTGGCGGGCTCGTCGTCGAAGTCGAGCTTGCAGCCCTTGCCGCAGAAGTAGTACGTCTCGCCCCGGTACTCGGCGGCCAGCCCCTGCGCCTTCGCGATCTCGGGGTTGACATCCATGCCGCAGACCGGGTCCTTGGCCATCGGCTGCATCGGTAGCTCGCTCATCAGGTCTCCTTCGTTTGGGTCTACGTTCAGGCTTTGAAAGCGCGCAGTCGCAGGGAGTTGGTCACGACGCTGACGCTCGAGAGCGCCATCGCGCCGGCGGCGAGGGCAGGGGACAGCAGGATGCCCGCCACCGGCCACAGCAGGCCCGCGGCAACCGGGATGAGCAGGACGTTGTAGCCGAACGCCCATCCCAGGTTCTGGCGGATGACCCGCATCGTGGAGCGCGAGAGCCGCACGGCGGTGGGGACCGCACGCAGGTCATCGCCGACGAGGGTGATGTCCGATGCCTCCAGCGCGACGTCGGCGCCGGTCCCGATCGCGATCCCCAGGTCCGCCTGTGCCAGGGCGGGAGCATCGTTGATGCCGTCGCCGACCATGGCCACCACCATTCCGGAGGCTTGGAGCTCGGCCACCTTGGCGGCCTTCTCGGCGGGGAGCACGTCGGCCAGGATGCGATCCGGACCGATCCCGACCTCGGCCCCGATCTTCTGTGCCGTGGCGCGGCGGTCGCCGGTGATCATCCAGACCTGCACGCCGGCCTGCCGCAGACGCTTCACCGCCTCGGCAGACTCCGGCTTGACGGTGTCGGACAGGCCGATGAGCCCGATGAGCACACCGTCGCGTGCGACGAGCACCGGCGAGGCGCCCCGTGCGGCGATCTCCGAGGCGAGCAGGCTGAGAGACGAGACGTCGATGCCGGCGGCTTCGAGATGCGCCTCGGTGCCGACGAGAACCCGCGAGCCATCGACGGTGGCGCGGACGCCGTGGCCGGCGACAGCCTCGAAGGCCGTCGCATCCGGCGTGTCGATGTTGAGTCCGTCGGCATGCCGCACGATCGCCTCCGCTAGGGGATGCTCGCTGCCGCGCTCCGCCGCCGCCACGACCCGCAGGAGCTCCTCCTCGGCGACGCCGGCGACCGGTTGTACCAGCGTGACCGCGGGCTGGCCGCGCGTGATCGTCCCGGTCTTGTCGAGCACGACGGCCGTGACGCGCTGCGCGTGCTCCAGGGCGGCGCCGTCGCGGATGAGGATGCCGTTCTCGGCGCCCTTGCCGGTGCCGACCATGATCGCCGTCGGCGTGGCGAGGCCCATGGCGCAGGGACAGGCGATGATGAGCACGGCGATCGCGCCGGTCAGCGCCAGCGGCAGCCTCGGCTCGGGTCCGAGCAGCATCCAGCCGATGAAGGTCAGCGTCGCGATCACGATGACGGCGGGAACGAACCAGCCGGTCACCCGATCCGCAAGGCGCTGGATCGGCGCCTTCGAGCCCTGGGCCTGCTCGACCAGCGTCACGATCTGGGAGAGGGTGGTGTCTCGGCCCACGCGCTCCGCGCGCATCACGAACGATCCCGATGCATTCATGGTCGCGCCGATGACCTGATCGCCGACCGTCTTTTCGACGGGCAGCGATTCGCCGGTCACCATCGACTCGTCGATGGCCGAGGCTCCGTCGATCAGCACGCCGTCGACCGGCACGCGGTCGCCGGGACGCACGCGCACGAGGTCGCCGACGGCGACCTGATCGATCGGCACCTCCCGCTCGCCGCCCTCGCGAAGGACCCGCGCCGTCGCCGGCTGGAGCCGCATGAGGGCCTTGACCGCGCCGGCAGCACGGCCCTTGGCCCGCGCCTCGAGCCAGCGGCCGAACAGGATGAGGCCGATGATGACTGCCGCCGAGTCGAAGTACGTCTCCATGCCGAGTCCGGCGCGCATCACCACGTCGGGCAGAAGCGCCACGAACACTGAGTAGCCGTAGGCGGCCATGGTGCCCATGGCCACCAGGGTATTCATGTTGGCGTCGCCATGGCGCGCTCCCTTGAGCGCGGCCACCAGGAACCGGCGACCGAAGACGAATTGCACAATGGTGGCGGGCACCAGGAACCAGCGGTTGATGTCCGCCATCGGCCACGGCGCACCGCCCGGCCAGAACATGACGGTCATCATCACGGCGCCGATGGCGAGCGACGCCAGTGCATGGCGCAGCAGCGTACCGGCCTCGGCCCGCCGCTCGAGATCGGCGGCCGATTCGACCTCCGCGGCGGACGCCTCCGCTGCCGCCTCGCGACCGACCTCGTAACCGGCCGCCTCGATCGTCGCGACGATCCCGGTGCGGTCGATGACGGACGGATCGAAGCGCACGGTGGCGCGCTCCGTGGCCAGGTTGACGCTGGCCTCGGCGACGCCATCGGCGCGGTTGAGGAAGCGTTCGATGCGGTTGACGCAGCTGGCGCAGGTCATGCCAACCACCGGCAAAGTCAGCTCATCGGCGGGGGCAGGGGGAATGGGGGTTTCGGTGGTCATCGGGCATTCAGGATACTACAGGGGAGTATGTTCGGCGAAGGCTCGTCCGCCGGGCTGGCGGGCGCTCTTTCGGTGAGTCGCGCATGCCCTGTTGTGGGAATCGGTGAACGAGGAGCGCGGGTCGCACGAGATCAGCGGATCAGGCCGGGCACACGTATTGCAGACCCCTGTGGCCTGATCCATACCGCGCGGATGCCGTGAGCGCAGATAGCAGCACCCGAACTCCATTACTCGGCCGGGAGCGAACCCGTCCGGCTCGTCGTACTCGAGTCGCGTATGTGGTCGACGACGACCCATCGGCGCTCGCGCTCATGTGCGAGATCGCCGAGGACGCCGGCTGGCAGTGCCGCGGCTTCACGCGCCTGCGCGCGCTCAACGCTCACCTCGAGACGCATCCGCCCGACGTGCTGATCCTCGACGACGACCTGCCCGACGGCAGCGGTGGGGACCTGGCGCGCGAGCTCCGCGAGGATCCCTCGACTGCCGAGATGCCCGTTGTCGTCTGCACTGGCGCTCACCCGATGCGCCGCGCCGAGATCACCTCGTGGGCACCCGTGGTCGCGAAGCCGTTCGGAATCGAGGAGCTGGAGCGCTTCCTGGATGCCGCTGCGCGCAAGCTGGGCGGCGGCGCCGACCACCGCGCCGCGGGGTAGTCTGCGCGCGTGCGCGCGCTCATCCTGACCAACGAGTTCCCGCCTCAGATCTACGGCGGCGCGGGCGTTCACGTCGGCGAGCTGACCCGGCACCTGCGGGAGCTGATCGAGCTCGACATTCGAACCTTCGCCACCGCGACCGATGACGCCATGGGCTGGCGCGTTCGTGGATACGAGGCGGCCCACGATGTCGCCGCGGCCGATGAGCGCCTGCGGCCGATGCTCGCGGCGCTGTCGCGAGACCTCGCCATGGTCGCCGATCCGATCGACGCCGACGTCGTGCACGTCCACACCTGGTACACGCATCTCGCCGGCATGCTGGCCAAGCTGGCGTACGGCATCCCCCTCGTC
>JAICRD010000201.1 GCA_025937535.1 Chloroflexota bacterium
CTACGAGCAGACGGCGAACGCCTGGGCCAACGACGCCGTCGTGCTGGTCGCCGGTCGCATCGACAAGCGCGACGAGACGGTGCAGCTGCTGTGCGAGGCTGTCTGGGCCTGGGACGACGCCGTGCGCATGGGGCCGGCCGCCTTCGGCGCCGAGCGTGATCGCCTGCTTGCCCCGCGCAATGGCAGCCGATGGGGGAATGGCCGCCCGCAGGAGCGCACGCAGGGCGTCTGGGGCGGGGGAAACGGCAACGGCGGGCGCCAGCCCATCGCCGTGGAGGCGCCGGTGGCCACCGCGGTCGCCGTCGTGCCAGAGCCGGCCGATGAGCCTCCGGCGCCGCGAGGCGCCGTCCCGCTGCAGGCGACGCCGGTGGCGGGCGCCGCATCGGTGAGCGTGATCTTCGGCGAGGACGTGCCCGTGGACAAGCTGCTGGGCGCCATCGAGTCCGTCAAGGGCACGCTCCTCGGCCGCCCCGGCCCGTTGCCGGTGACGCTCTCGGTCTCGGTGGCGGGCGCGGCGCGCCAGATCCGGCTCCCCGACCGCGTGGCGTGGGACGACCGCCTGGCTGACGCTGTGCAGCGCGCGGCGGGGGTTCCGGTGGCCGTCGAGCTTGGGCCGTCGCTCGAGGAGCGAATCGCGTAGGTGCGTCTCATGCGAGCCGTCGTCGCCCTCGCGGCCGTCGGGCTTCTCGGTGGATGCGCAGCGCCCGACAATCCGGGCCGGCGTCAGGAGGCCGCCGACGTCGCCAGGGAGTACCTGCTGGCAGTGAGCGGCCAGGCCACGGACCGCGGCTGGTCGCTGTTGTATCGATCGGCGCGAGAGGCGTGGGGCACCGAGGACGAGTACGTCGCAACGATGGCGGCGGAGGACTGGTCGCGGTTCGACGTCGGTGCCCTCGAAACCATCCGCTGCGATGACGGGCTCATCTGCCAGGTTGCGCTCGACATCCTGAATGGACGGGAGTCCGTGCCTCTTCCCCTGCGTTCGACGGAGAATCGGCGGACCGACGGAATCCTCTTCAGGGAAGTCGAGAACCTGCCCGGCAACGCCGAGCTGTGGGTGATCAACTCGGATCTTCTGAACGGCGAAGGTGGCGTCCTGGTGGGCGCCATGTTCACGCGCTGACCGAAGGCGGGCGCCACACGCCGCGAAGCGCATCGGTCAGGCCTACGCCGGCCACGGAAGGCCGGTATTCTTGAGCCGATGATCACCAAGCGTGCCCGCAAGCCCGCCCAGAAGGGCGATCCAGAGACCACGGTCGCGCCAAAGGCGAGCGCAGTTTCGATCCCCGCCGCCTCCGAGGCGCCGATCGACGACGCCCAGCTCGATGCGGCCATCCTCCGCTTCATCCGCCAGTATCCGAACCGCACGGTCGACCTTCTCCCACTGGCCGATGAGCTCGGCGTCGATCCGTATCGGCTTCAGCTGGCGGTGGAGGATCTCGGACGCCGGGGCATGGTGGTCGTGCCGTTCATCGAGCCTGGATCTGCCGGTGGCGCAACGCTGACGGGCCTCGGGCTTCGCTGGCTGCTCGCGCGCGAGGGCGGCACTCCCGCCGACAAGCCGGATGCCCTCAAGGTGGCGACCGAGCGCGTCCGCTCCGAGGACGAGGCGGCGCGCCTGCCGCGCGCCAAGGTCTACGGCGTCAGCCGAGGTCCGGTCAGCCGGGGCTAGCGGCTACTGGTCGAGGAATCTCCGCAGGAAGTGCGTCGTTTCGGCGTGCTTGGGATTGTCGAGCACCTGCTCGGGCGGCCCCTGCTCGATCACGACGCCGCTCTCCATGAACACGACGCGATCGGCCGCCTCGCGCGCGAAGTGCATCTCGTGGGTCACCACGATCATCGTCGTTCCCGCGTGCGCGAGGTCCTCCATCACGCGGAGCACCTCCCCGATGAGCTCGGGGTCCAGGGCCGATGTCGGCTCATCGAAGAGAAGCACCTTGGGTTCCATGCAGAGTGCCCTCGCGATGGCGACGCGCTGCTTCTGTCCGCCGGAGAGGCGTGACGGGTACTCGTCGCGCTTCTCGCCGAGTCCGACCACCTCGAGGTAGTACTCGGCTCGTTCCACTGCCTTGTCCTGCGGCAATCCGAGGACGCGCGTCGGCGCCTCGATGCAGTTCCCCAGCACCGACATGTGCGGGAAGAGGTTGAACTCCTGGAAGAGCATGCCGGCACGCAGCCGGATCTGTCGCACCCTCTCCTGGAACGCTCGGCTTCGGCTGTGAAGCGGATCGGCCTCCAGGCGGACGCCGTCCACCTCGATCGTGCCGGCGCTCGGCTCTTCCAGGAAATTGATGCAGCGAAGGAGCGTCGTTTTTCCCGATCCCGAGCGGCCGATGATCATCACCGCCTCGCGCTGGCGCACTTCGAGGTCCAAGCCACGCAGCACGTGGTTCGAGCCGAAGTACTTGTGCAACCCCTCGATCTTCACGATCGGATCGCCGATGTGCGAGGGAAGGCTCGAGCCGCGCGCGTACCCGCTGGTCGAGGTCGCGGGGCGGACCCCGAGGTCGGGAAGAGGCTCGTCCGTCATCGATCGCTCCTCGCCATTCGCTTTTCCAGCCGCTCCTGGAAGATGCTGAAGACGATCGTGAGGATCCAGTAGACGATCGCCGCGATCAGGAGTGCCGTTATCGGTTCGAAGGACGACCGGCCGAGGCGCTGGGCCAGGAAGAGCGTCTCGTGCACGCTGATCGTCGAGAGGAGCGCGCTGTCCTTGAGCATCGCGATGAACTCGTTGCCGATCGCGGGCGTGACGATCCGGACCGCTTGCGGCAGCACGATGCGCCGCATGATGTGCGCTTGCCTCATCCCGAGCGCGCCGGCCGCCTCGCGCTGGCCACGCGGGACGGCCTGGATTCCCGCGCGAAAGATCTCCGTCATGTAGGCGCCGTAGTTGAGGCTCAGCGCCAGGATGCCGGCCGGGATGGCGGGGATGACGATGTCGAGCTGCGGCAGCGCGAAGTAGATGATGTAGATCTGCGCGATGAGCGGCGTGCCCCGGATCAGCGAAACGTAGAACGACGCGATCGCGTACAGGATCGGATTCGTGCTGATCCGTCCGAGCGCGCCCAGGATGGCGAGGATCGTGGCACCGACGATCGAGGCGACCGAGATGAGCACCGTGATGCCGGCGCCCTGGAGCACGATGACCGGGCCGGACTCGAGCGCGAACTCCCAGTCCCACGCATTCGCGGCGGCGAGCGCGACGCCGATACCCACGATGATCGCGATCCAGACTGCGACGAAGGTGAGCCTGAAGCGGAGGCGGGCGGCGTTCTGGGCAGCGGTGATCTGGCCGACGATGGAATGATCGACCATGCCCTGGCTCTGTGCGTGCGCGCCGCCACCGGACGCGTAGCTCATACGGCCCTCAGTAGAGAACGAGGGCGGGAGCGCCTTTCGCGCACCCGCCCTCGATCGGTCTGTGTGCGACTACTCCTGGGTGGTGTAGTCGATCCCCTCGTACCAGGTGTCCGACAGGTCGCTCAGCGTCCCGTCCTCGTGCATCTCGCCGATGATGCGATCGACCTCCTCGACCAGTGAGTCGTTGTCGTCGACGGCCTTGTCGAAGGCCACGGCCAGCGGCTCGTAGAAGACCGGGTCACCGACCAGCTTGATCGGGTAGTCACCGCTGTCGATCAGGCCCTGTGCTGTCGGCAGCGCCGTCAGGAAGCCCTGGAAGTCATCGGTTCGACCCGAGCGCCATGCCTCGGCGCAGTCGACATCGGTCGGGAAGGTGGTCGCCGTCATGCCCTCCGGCACCTCGGCCACGTCGCCCGCCGACTCCGGC
>JAICRD010000107.1 GCA_025937535.1 Chloroflexota bacterium
GGCCGCGACCGCCGCATCGACAGAGTGAAACTGCGCGGTGGTCGCTCGGAGGGCCGCGAGCTCGGCGTGCTCGTGCTGGGTGCCGGGCGTCGCCAGCGCACTACCGGCAAATGCCATGGCTGCAACCATCGCGACGAGCAGTGCGGCGTTGATTCGTGATCGCATTGGGAAACTCCTCTGAGGGCACGTGCCCGGTTCGGGCGGCTGGTGAGCTGGCTTTGACGAATCGCACGGCTACTCCAAGGCCATTACGGGGCCGGCTCGATCTGGATCGACCGCAGGACCGCGTCCTGAGCCGCGAGATCGCTCTCCGACGTAGACGGGAAGTGGAAGGCCTCAATGACGAGCCGCTTGCCTGCGGCGTCCACGATGTAGATGTCGAGGGTCTGGTCTGGGTCCCCGGCGAAGACGACTCCTCCCCCGCCAGGCGCGAAGAGGTAGAAGGGCGTCTCGTCGCTCGTCTCGGGGGGCAGTGTTACGTGGAGCACCTGCCCTTCGAATCCGTCGATCGCGATCGGATCAACTCCCGTGATGGTCCAGGCCGGATGGCCGGTCAGCGCCACGACGAGATCGTCCACCGATGGGCCGACTCGGGGTTCGATGCGCCCCTCGTCGATCCTGAGCGGGTCCTTGTAGATGTTCGAGACCGTGTAGAAGCGAATGGCCATGCCATCCGGCGCTTCGGGCCCCGAAGGACCCCGCACCACCCAGTTCCCGCCGGCGCTCCAGCCGTCGGGAACCTCGACCGTGACCGTGACCTGCGTCGGCAGCGGCACCTGGTAGCGGCCGGCATCCAGCGGCACTTGGCCATTCAGGGCGGGAATAGACAATGGAGAGCCACCAGCGCTCGCACTGGCCGTAGGATCGCCAATCGCCGGTCCGCCAACGCTCGGCGTCGTGAAGTAGTTGAGGGCGAGAACGGTGGCCGCCACCACGGCGGCGGCGAGCCCGTACTTGACGACCGCATTCAAGTGGTCAACGCGCGGCGCCGGCCACCAGGCGCGGCGACGTTGCGGCGTCGTGTCGAGGGCATCGAGCACGGCCTCCAGAACCCGGTCCGCGGAATCCTGCTCGTCGGTGCGCAGCCACGATCGGACGGAGCGCGTGACGTCACGTTCGGTGCTCATTGGGCAACCTCGTGCGGCATCGGTCGGGCGTCCGCATCCAGCGCGGCGCGCAGCGCGCGCATCGCGTAGTGAAGTCGTGAGTAGACGGTCCCCACCGGGATGCCGAGGAGCTCAGCGACCCGATCGAGCGGCAGGTCGAGGTAGTGGTGCAGCACCACGACCGCGCGGTGATCAATCGACAGGCGGCGGAAGCCACTCTCAAGCTGATCCCGGTCGACCACGGCGGTAAAGCCATCCGGCATCGTCGGCTCGTCTGCCGGAATCAGACGGAGATTGGGTGCCCAGCGGCGCTGCTTGCGACCCTCCTCGTAACACGCGCGCACGAGAAGGCGGTAGGACCACGCCTCGAAGCGGGCGGGGTCACGCAGCTGAGGGAGGTCGCGCCAGACACTCAGCAGCGCCTGCTGCGTCGCATCCTCGGCGAGGTCGTGATCGCGCAGGATCCTGCGCGACACGGCCAGGAACCGATCGGCCATGGCCGTAGCAAGGATGGCGTAGGCCTCCTTGTCACCTCGCTGGGCTCGGACCACGAAGTCGGTATCCATTGCCTCATCCGCTCGCGCGGCATTGGTTCATACCGATGCCCCTACACGGTATGGGACTGACGCTAGGCTGAACCTTCAATCTCGAAGCGATCCGGAGACCGATGGAGACCTGGCAGGCGATCAACACGGTGCGCGTCGTGCGCAAGTTCAGCGATGAGCCGATCACCGACGAACACCTCGACCGCATCCTGAACGCCGGCCGGCGAACGGGCAGCTCAAAGAACGACCAGCACTGGGCGTTCATCGTGTGCCGCGACCGTGAGCACCTGCGCGAGCTGGCGGCGGTTGGCGACTATGCCCGCCATCTCGCGGGCGCGACCGTGGCGATCGCGCTCGTCACGCCGAACGCGACGGGCCACTACAACAATTCGGTCATGTGGGACTGCGGGCGGGCCGCGCAGAACATGGTGCTGGCCGCCTGGGAGCTCGGGATCGGGAGCGTGCCGGCCACGGTGTACGACCATGCGCTCACGTCGCGCCTCCTCGGCCTCCCCGACGACCGCCGCTGCGACTTCCTGCTTTCGTTCGGCTATCCCGCCGATCCCGCCAAGCTGACCGCGCCGAACCGCGCCGGCGGACGCGTGCCGCTGTCAGAGGTGGTGCACGAGGAGCGCTGGTAGCGGCGCTTGCGGGCCGACTCAGTCTTCCAACTGGGAGCACATCTGCGCATCGCCGCAGTAGGCCGCGACCCCGTCGACGATGGTGGCGACTACGGTCATCGCCCGGATCTCGTCGGGCGTGGCATCGGTCACGTCCCCGCTCAGGATCGTGACGTCACCGTAGGTGCCGACGGCGAGGTGGCCGCGTTTCGCCTCGTCGCCGAGCGCCCAGGCGGCGTCCACCGTCAGGGCCTTGAGCCCCTCCTCCGCGCTCAACAGCTGGTCGAGGACCCACTCGGGCGCCTCGGGATAGACCCGACCGCGGCCATCCATCCCGCCGGCGACCTGATCCTGCGGCCGGCCGATGTCATCGGTCAGCTTGAAGTCGATCAGGAACCACGGCATGTCGGTCGTGGCAGCGACGTGCAAACCGGCGTCGACGAGGTCGCGCCAGCGGCCCAGCCATTCAATGCCTTCCTCCTCATAGTCCCGGCCAACCTCACTGCCCTCATCCCCCAGCGACGCCGCCCACTGCACCCAATCGCCGGCGACGCCGTCGAGCTGAATGACCGGGACCAGATCCATGGCCCTCATCCGCGCGAGCTGCTCATCGGTCACCTGGAGCGCGTGCTCGATGCGGTGGTGCAGCGGATTCGGTCCCGTCGCGCCGATGGCCGCCTCGAACGCGTCGAGGACCATCTCCTGCGCCTCGGTGCTGACGGCGTGGACGGAGACCTGCCATCCCGATTCGTTCGCTCGAGCGATGGTCTCAGTCAGCGTCGCCGAATCCCAGTAGAGGACGGCCCCGCTGCCGCTGTCCAGGTGGATCTTCAACCCACGGACGCGCAGCCGGTCGTCCAACGAACCGGTCTGCGGCTGACGATCGGCGTACCAGTCACCGTAGTAACCGCCGACCTCCAGCGCATTAAGGGCAAGGTAGGCATCGACCCGAAGCGGCAGGGCGCCATCGGCGGCGAGACCCTCGAGCTCGGTGATGCGCTCATCGTCGACCCACTGCTCGCTGATCGTGGTCCAGCCGTGCCGGACGGCCTGATCCATGGCCTCCTCGGGTGAGCCGATGTCGTAGTAGTCGCGGTCTCCGATCCAATGGGCATGCGCGTCGATGAAGCCGGGATACGCGACGTTGTCGCCGATGTCGACCACGTTGACCCCGTCGCATGCGAGCGCCATCACTTCGTCGCGAGTTCCTACTGCGGCGACCGCGCCGTCCTCGATGAGGATGGCCTCAGCGATCGGCGGGTCATCCATGGTCACGATCCGGCCAACGATGACGACGTCGCCACCTCCCGACGCCGCCGCGGGGGCCGCGGTGCTGGGTCCCGTACCGGCGTCGGCGGAGCAGGACCGGTCAGTTGACGTCGGACCGCCAACACAGCCGGCAAGAACGCCAAGCGCCACAACGAGCGCGGCCGACCATGGCAGCGGTTTGGCCATTGTGATCATCGGGAAGTTCCTCGGGATAGGGGCACGGCTACGAGTACGGGGCGACCGGAAGCGATTTCTTTCAAAAATGCGCTGGTGCCAGCCACAAGGGCGGGCGGCCTCGTCGAGGCCTCCGGCGTATCGGTATGCGGTGCGCCTTATGGATCCAGTCGCACGGTTGGGACTGGAGAGTTCTCAGGGCAGCCTATCGGTTCAATCTGGAACGTGGCCCGCGGTCCGACGCCTCAGTCGTCACCACAGACACCGGGATCGGAGCAGTGGACGATCCTTCCGCCGACGATCGTGCCGATCACCGTCATCGCCCGGATCTCGTCCGGGGTCGCATCGGTGACGTCGCCGCTCAGGATCGTCACATCGCCCAGCAGGCCCGGCCGCAACCGCCCGCGGCGGGAGTCGTCACCGAGGGCATGAGCGGCATCGATGGTCACGGCGCGCAAGCCCTGCTCGGCGGTGACCAGCTGCGCGAGCACCCACTCGGGCGTCTCGGGGTTGGCCAGGCCGCGGCCGTCCATCCCACCGGCAATCTGGTGGGTGGGTCGCCCGACCGCATCGGTCAACTCGAATTCGGGGTAGACCCAAGGGGTGTCCGTCGCAGCCGCCACGTGCAGGCCGGCGTTGACGAAGTCGCGCCATCGTGCCAGCCAGCCGATCTCCTCGCCTGGATTCCCGGGTCCGAGGTTACCCAGGTAGTCCGCCTCCAGCACCCAGTCGCTGGCGGCCCCATCCAGGTGGATCACGGCGGCCAGGTCCATCGCCACCATGCGAGCAAGCTGCTCATCAGTCACCTGGATGGCGTGCTCGATCCGGTGGTGCAGTGGGTTCGGCCCGGCGGCCCCGATGGCGGATTCGAACGCGTCGAGCACCATCTCATGAGCTTCGGTGCTCACCGTGTGGACCGAGACCTGCCATCCCGCCTCGTTCGCTCGACCGATCGTCTCGGTCAGCTCGGCCGGCGCCCAATGGGAGAGCGTGCCCCACCCGTTGTCGAGCGTGACCTTCACGCCTTGGACACGGAGGCGGTCGCCCACCAGCCCAGGCTCGCGGTCGGCGTACCAGTCGCCGAAGTGCTCGCCGCTGGGTGCCGGCGCGTTCAGAGCGAGGTAGGCGTCCACGCGAAGCGGCAGGGCGTCGTCGGCGGCAAGCGCGGTGAGCTCGTCCAGCCGCTCCTCGTCGACCCACTGCTCGGAAATCGAGGTCCAGCCGCGGCTGAGAGCCGCGTCCATGGCCTCGGCCGGCGTATCCAGTCCGTAGTACTGGCGGTCGCCGATCCAGTGGGCGTGCGAGTCGATGAATCCCGGATAGGCGACGCCGTCGCCGATGTTGATGACCGGGACCCCGTCACACGCGAGCGCGACCACCTCGTCCCGGGGGCCGACCGCGGCGACGGTGCCGCCATCGATCAGCAGCGCTTCGGCAACCGGCGGCTCGTCCATGGTGACGATGCGTCCGATGATCACCAGGCTCCCGCCATCGGCCGTTGTCGCGGCCGGATCGCCGGATGGGCAAGTCGGTGTGCTCCTGCCGGGCACGGTACAGCCGGCGAGAAGAGCGAGGCCGACGAGCATGGCCATGGTCGCTGGCAATCGGGCGATCATGCCAGTGTCACTCTGAAGAATCGTGCGTGGGCAGCCCGATACGGGCCGCCCACGCACCGGTCTATTCCCCGAAGGTGGCGGACTGGACGATGGCCTCGAGCTCCGCAGCGGCCTCCGCGGGGGCATCCGCTTGATAGCCCGTGTGCCACGCCATGATCACCCCGTCCACATCGAGGATGTACTCGGTGCTCGTCTCACCCGGCCCGCCATGGAAACCACATGCGAGGGGCTCGGTGCTACCGGGGGGGCCGCAGTCCCAGCTGCCGAAGATGCCCTCGTCACATTGACTGAGGTCGGCATCGTCGGGGATGTGGAGCGTGATCGACTTGCCGGCGTACCCGCCCACGGTGACGTCTACGGGCTCGGAGGCGTCGCGCGAGGGCTGCGCCGCGAGTGCGGCCACGAACTCATCCACCGTCGACACAGTGGTGCCCGGCGTGGACGCCCAACTGCATGGGTCGTCGAAGACGAGGTACTCCTCCTGGGCGAAGATGATCATTCCGGCCCCCTGCGGTCCGTCCCAGTCCTTGAGGAGGATCCCACCTCCCTCGTCGCCGTCCCAGCCGGGCGCCGGGATGGTGACGGTGAGCGGTGGGTGCAAGGTCTTGCCATCATCGTCCTTCCCGTTCCGGATCATCCAGGGGCCCTCCGGAAGACCTCCTTGGGCCGACGGTGACGCGGTGGGATCCGGTGTCGGCTCTCCGGTTGACGTGGCCGTCGGCTCAACCCCCGGTCCACCGATGTTGGCGCCGGGCGAAGTCAGCAGCTGAAGTCCGACGACGAGTGCGACGACCGCGGCAGCGGCCACCAGGCCGAATCCGACGATCCTGTTCATGGGTTGCGTCCTCCGCGCCGGCCACCATGTGGCGCGGCGTCCTGGGGTCGCCTCGATCTGGTCCAGCACCGCCCCCGCGACGCGGGAAGCATCCTCGTGCCGGTCCTCATGGAGCCACGACCGTATGGCGCGGCTGACGTCCCGATCGGCGGCATTGAAATCTGTCATGGCGCTACCTCCCGGGCCGTCGGCTGCGCATCGGCAATGAGCGCCGTCCGCAGCTGCCGCGTTGCGTAATGCAATCTCGATCCCACCGTCCCGAGCGGAGCGCCGACGATGTCGGCGACTCGGTCGAGCGGCAGGTCCAGGTAGTGGTGCAGGACCACCACGGTGCGATGGTTGATGGAGAGTCGCCGGAACGCACGCTCGAGCTGGTCGCGATCGACGACCGCGCTCGTGCCGTCGACCACCATCGGCTCGTCAACCGAGAGCAGTCTCAGGTTCGGCGTCCAACGACGCGATTTCCGGCCCTCGGCATAGCAGGCACGTACGAGAAGCCGATACGACCAGGCCTCGAAGCGGGCCGGGTCACGCAGCTGGGGAAGGGCCCGCCAGATGCCAAGCAAGGCTTGCTGCGTGGCGTCCTCGGCCAGGTCGATGTCGCTCAGGATCCGGTGAGACACCGCCAGGAACCGATCCGAGACGGCGTAGACCAGGTCGGCAAATGCCTCCTGGTCGCCACCTTGTGCACGTGTCACGAGATCGATGTCCATGGCCCTTCCAACGCTGTGGCGTCGGTTCAGACCGACGCTACCACCGGTATGGGGCGCGGACGAGACGGAATTTTCAAGGCGAGGCGGGCGGCCTTCGAGGACGCCCGCTCATCGCGCCCTGACGAGGTCGGTCAAGGAAGCTCGAACGTGGCCGACTCGGCGATCGAGCGCATCTCCGCGATCAGCTCGGCCGACGTGTCGGGCCGATACATCGCATCGAGGATCACGACGGCCCCGTCCACGTCGATGATCCAGAGCTCGTCGATCTGGCCCGGACCCTGGTGGTACCGGGCGAGGTCGTCAGCTTCGGTCCCAAAGCTGGCGAATTCGGGGCCCTCGCAGTCGTCGATGTTGACGTCATCGGGGACATGCAGGGTAACCGCCTTGCCGGCGTAACCGCCCACGCTGACGTCGACGGGCTCCGACGCCTCTCGCGACGGCTGGGCCGCCAGGGCGGCAGCGATCTCCTCGACGGTGGTGGCCGGCGTCGCGGGCTTGGTCGATTGCCACCGGCACGGGTCGCCGTATACGTAGAATGCGGTCCCCGCCGCTTCCGAGTAGACGAGGATGGCCGATTCGGGCAGGTTGTCCACTTCGTCGCCCTTGATTAGCGCGTTGGGTTCGGCCGCATAGCTCCACCCGGACGCCGGGATGGCGACCGTGATGCGCGGCGCGCGGTCGGATGCGCCATCCCCGGCCAGCTCGAACGGGCCCTCGGGCAGGCCCGCCTCCGGCGCGCTGGTGGGTTGAGCGGCCGATGGCGCGGGCGGCGCGGTCGTCTCCGGACTGGACGTCGGCTCAGTGCCAGGCCCTCCGAGGCCACCTGGCGATTCGAGCAGCTGCGATCCGATGAGGAGGGCGAGCACCACGGCGGCCGCCGCGCCGAGAGTTATGGTCACGATCTTGTTCATCTCGGGAAGCCTCCACGGGCCGATCAC
>JAICRD010000103.1 GCA_025937535.1 Chloroflexota bacterium
CGGGAAGGTCTGGTTCATGGGCGGACGACAGGGTGGGCTCGATCGCAACGTCGGCGACGTCGAGCTGGTCGACCGCGACGCCGTCACGCTGATCGCCAGTATCACGCCGCGCGGCGGTGTCGCGGCCTTCTTCACCGATGCGTACGGCGCCTGCCTCACCGGTGGCGAGGCGCCGTCGGGCGCACTGACGATGGTCGAGTGCGTCGACGCGGAAGGGCGGACAACGGCACTGCCGACCATGACCCAGCCGCGCCACGGTCATGGAGCCGGCGTCGTCGGCGGGCGCGCATATGCCCTGCTCGGCGGAAAGATTCCCGGGCTGAATGCGACCGATTCGGTGGAATGGATCCCGGTCGATTGAGCGGCCAACCGCTTGACGTCGCAACCTAGTATTACGCCGCGGCCCGGGACCTGAGCGCCCGGTGGATTCGGGCGGAATCCGGACCGAGCGGGGGATGCATCGGATGGAGGTTCCGCCCGTGACCGCGACCAGTCAGCCGGTGGACGGCTCGCAACCGACGCTCGCGCGCGACGCGATCGGTCTGCCCGAGGTCCTGTTCCAGTCGATCACCCACATGGCGCCGGCCGTGGCGACCGCCCTGTCGATCGGGGCCGCCACGTCGTTCGCCGGCGGCATCACGCCGCTGGCGGTGCTGTTCGCCATGATCGCCGTCCTCTTCACGGCGTTCTCCATGGCCGAGCTCGCCCGGCACCTGCCATCCGCGGGCGGGATGTTCACGTACGTCGGCCGAGGCCTCGGCTCGTTCTTCGGCTGGATGGTGGCCTGGGGCTTCGCCCTGGCGGAACCGCTCGTGATGCCGCTGCTGCTCGGTGGCTTCGGCTTCTACGGCGCGATCTTCCTGTCCGAGTACCTCAGCATCCAGTTCGATCTCGCCTGGGTGGTCCTAGCCATCCTGTGCGGCCTGCTGGTGTGGTGGCTGAACTACCGGGGCATCGGCCTCTCGACGCGGACCGGGCTCGTGCTCGGCGTCCTCGAGATCGCGATCTTCCTGCTCATCTCGGCACTCCTGATCGTCAACGCCGACAACAACACGTTGAGCGTGTTCGTTCCCGGCGAGGAGGGCGTTCGGCCGGCGTTCCAGGGCATGATCTTCTGCCTGCTGGCCTTCATCGGCTTCGAGGCGGCCGCGCCGTTGGGCGAGGAGACGGCCGATCCGCGGCGCACCATTCCGCGCGCGGTGGTCTGGTCGGCCATCCTGGTCGGCCTCTTCTACGTCTTCAACTACTACGCGGCCACCGTCTTCTTCGGCCCTGACCGCATGACCGAGTTCTACGCCTTCAACGAGGGCGACCCGTGGGGCTTCATGGCCAACGAGGTGCTCGGGACGCTGGGCGGGCTGCTCATCATCTTCGCGATCCTGAACAGCTCGATTGCGAACGCCAACGCAGGGTCGACGGCAGCGACGCGCTCCCTGTTCGCCATGGGTCGCGCGAGCCTTCTGCCGCGCTTCTTCGCGGTCGTCAACCCCGAGACGCGCGCGCCGGTCAACGCGGTGCACTTCCAGGCGATCAGCGCGCTGATCATCGCGGTCGTCCTCGGCTACCTGCTCACGGGCGATCCGTACCCGTTCGGGCTGAACGTGTACGTCTTCCTGGGCACGATGCTCGGCCTGATCTTCGCCGGCATCTACATCCTGGTGAACGTCGCCTGCTTCGGGTACTACTGGCGTGAGCGGCGTGACGAGTTCAACGTGATCAAGCACGTGGTCGTGCCGATCATCGGCGTGATCGCCATGATCCCGGCACTGCTCGCCGTCATCGGTGGACTCACCATCCCCATCCTCGACGTCGAGCTGCCCCCGTACGACAACTACCTGCGCTTCACGGCGCCGATCGTGGGCATCTGGGTGGTGCTCGGCATCGGCGTCTACTTCTACCTGCGCTCGTCGAACCCTGCCGCGCTCGATCGCGTCGGCGAGGTCTACGGAGCCGATGCGGCTGCGCCGGAGGACGTCTGACGACTGTCTGATGCCGATATGGGCTGCCGTTCGCCTGAACGGCAGCCTCCTTCTCTCGACTTATCGAGTGAGCTTCACCGGAGCCCATTCCCGGGTGCGGTTTCCGCGATCCATCGAGTCCCGGGGAGCATGAGCGAGGCCCAGCGGCGCGGATCGTGCGCAGCCAGGCTCGAGCAATCGCGGTAACGCAGCGCGAGGTGCGCCCCCGGTGAATTCGGCTCGATCTACAGAGATCAGTTTCAGTCGAAGATGCCGAGTGGGCAGTAGGCGGTGACGATGAAGTTCGGCACGTCCACGATCTCGCTGATGCGCAGATCGACGGCGACGCTGGACAGCAGGTAGGCCTTCACCGGCTCGAGCCCGTGTTCGCGACCGAGCCACTCGATCATGCGCCGCAACGCATCGCGAGCGGCCGTCATCAGGTCGGGACCGATCCCATCGGTCGCGTAGCGCCGGCCGTTGCGCAGCTCGGCATGCGGGTCCGGCGCAGCGATGAACTCGGGTCCGGTGACGTGAACATCCTTGCGAACCGTGAGGCGGACGAGCGCCCGCATCGGCGTCTCGATGGCCGTTCCCGAGACCTCGCCATCGCCCTGCGTTGCGTGGCCATCCCCGATGCTGAAGCGGGCGCCAGGATGGAAGATCGGAAGGAAGAGCGTCGAGCCGGCCACGAGGTGGCGCGTGTCCATGTTGCCGCCGTGGAGGTCGGGCGGGATCGTCGAGCGCGGGCCGGTTTCCGGCGCCACGCCCAGCTCGCCGCAGAACGGCGCCAGCGGGAGCGTGATCCCCGGCCAGAACTCCGCATGGCCCGATGAGGCGTCGAAGCGCGTGATCTTCAGGAACGGGTCCGGAAAGTCATCTGCCAGCAGGC
The DNA here is from genome assembly GCA_025937535.1 of Chloroflexota bacterium. Lineage (GTDB taxonomy): Bacteria > Chloroflexota > Limnocylindria > QHBO01 > QHBO01 > JACDBZ01. The sequence goes on from JAICRD010000103.1 coordinate 2,851, forward strand.
CGAAGCCGGGGATGGAGGCCGTCCAGCCCCAATTGGCCGGCTCGAGCTCGAGAAGGTCGACCTGGAGCGTGTCGCCCGGCTCGGCGCCGGCGACCTCGACCGGTCCGGTGACCTGGTCCACCCGATCGAAGTCGAGCTGGCCGAGCGTCTCGGTGGTGGAGTCGGCGTCGAGCTGGCCGTTCGAGGCGTCGAGGCAATCGAACTCGACGACGTCACCCGAGCTGACACTGGCGACCGGCTCGATGGCCGGATCCCAGGCGAGGTGGTTCTGATCGGCTGAGACGTGCACGGGACCTCCTCTTCGATCGCTCCAGGACCCGGTTACCTTATCGCACCACCCCAGCGACGATGATGGCCCGGATTCTGCGGAAGCCGGGCGCGCGTGCCCCGATGCCACTGCTTCACTGGAGGTCCGACTTGAGACACCGATTCCGACTTCTGGCCCTCGCTTCCGCCCTGGCCGCACTGCTTGCGATGGCAGCTCCCGCCGCGGCCATCACATACGGCCAGCTCGACGATGGCGAACATCCCTATGTCGGGTTCCTGATCTTCTTCGACCCTGCCACGCCCGGCTGGTTCAGCTGCAGCGGAACGCTGCTCGACGCCGATACCGTCCTGACCGCGGGCCACTGCGTGGCCGACGTCGGCACCGATGGCGGCATGGCCACGAGCGCGGGCGCAAACGACATCTGGTTCACCATCGACCCCGACGACACGCTCGCGGGCTGGCCCGCCCGTACGGAAGACATCAGCGAGGAGGATCTGTACGCCCTTCGCAGCGCGTGGCTCAACGATCCAGCCAACGGCTACGTTCGGGGTACGGCAATCCCGCATCCGGAGTACGAGAACTTCGCCGCCTTCCCGATGAACTTCGACGTCGGCGTCGTTGAGCTTCCGACCGGCAGCTTCCCGATGGACACGTACGGGGAGCTTGCGCCCATCGGCAGCGTCGAGGTTCTTGCCGGGACCACGGGTCGCGACCGCAATCTTGCCCTGGTGGAGACGGTCGGCTACGGGACGCAGTCCGTTCAGCCGCATCCCCAGAGCGACGACACCCGTTACAAGTCGACCTCGCGCATCGTGCAGGTCAACGGCAACATCGTCGACGGTGGAAACCTGCATACGCTGAACAACCCGAGCACGATCGGTGGGCAGGGTGGTTCGTGCTTCGGCGACTCCGGCGGTCCGGTGTTCATCAACGACACCAACCAGATCCTGGCCGTGGTCTCGTTCGGCTTCAGCGGTACCTGCCACGGCGCGGATTATTCGTGGCGTGTCGACACCGTCAGCAGCCAGGACTTCATCATGCCGTTCGTGAGCGCCTGAGGCGTCTCGCGCCAGCTGGCCGGGCCCCCGCGCGAGGGCCCGGCCGCCTCACCCCTGACGGTCTAGTCCTCGACCGCCTCCAGCCACTCCGTAGCGCCGTGGTTGACGGCGAGGTGGGTGACGGCTGCGTCCTCCGCACCACCGTGCCAGTGCTCCTCGCCGGGCGGGGCGTGGACGAGGTCGCCGACCTGGAGGTGGGCCACCTCGCCGTCGCGCGTGCCGACGCGCCCGCGGCCGTCGGTCACGAACAGGAACTGGCCGCCCGGGTGCGAGTGCCAGGCGGTGCGGACGCCGGCGGGGAAGCTGACCAGGAGGACGTTCCCATCCAGCACGTCGTAGGCGCCGAGGAAGCGCGACGTGACCGGACCGCTGAAGTTTGCCGGCTCCATCCGATCGTCCGGGACCTCGGACGAGCGCGTGACCTGCATCGGCTTACTCGACTTCGATCTTCTCGTGGGCGCGGCTGGCCGCCGTCTCCGCCTGCTGCTCGTCGAGTCGCTCGATCCATCGGTCCAGGTACACCCGCGCGGCGAGCAGCTGCTCGCGGCTGGCGGCCTTGAGGTGCTTGCGGGCCTCCTCGGGGAACATGTTGTGCATCACGGCCCAGAAGGCCTCCTCGAGGCCCGATCGGCCCTGCTGCATCATCCGCGTCGGCGAGCGTCGTTCGAGATCGGCGATGCGCCGCTCGAGCTCGGCTGTGCGCGGATCGGTCCCGGGCGAGATGGGCTGATCGGTCATTGGTTGCTCCTTCAGCGTGCCGTGGTGCCAAAGCGGACCTTGAGGGTCCCAGAGTCGAAGCGCGCGCCCTCCGTCGGGGCGTCGACCAGGATGCGGGGCAGGACGAGGGTTCGGCGCCAGGTGCCGAGGTCGATCACGAGCTCATCGGCATGGCGGGAGAGGTTGATCTTCTCCTTCTCCGTGAAGGGCAGGTCCACCGAGAGGAGGAAGCCTCCGTTCTCGCGAACGACCTCGTACGGGCGGCCGCGGTAGAAGAACTGCGTCGGATCCTGGCCGTCGTAGAGAGCGTGCGACAGCTCGCGCAGGAGCGGCACGCCGACCATCTCACGGTCGAAGAACGGCGCCTTCTTGACCGGGATCGGGTGGAAGGTCTTCTCGACCAGCGGGCCGTAGCGCTGCTGCGCCTCGTACCAGCCGCGGAAGTAGTCGCCGACCTCGTCCGGCAGCACGCGGTTGGCGACGACCAGATCGGTGGGATAGCCATAGAGGTGGAAGTAGGTGAACGAGCGTTGCGCCTCCGCGATGACCACCTGCTCCAGCGTCAGCACCACCCGAACGCTCGTCTTGGAATGGTCGGTGAGCAGCGCGTGCATGTACTCGAGGCGGCTGAACAGCTCCTCGCCGGCGTTGAAGACGTCGTCGCCCGGCATCGGCATGCCGACGACGCGCTTGATGAGAGGCCCGGTCAGCTTCGTGATCTTGCGGCCGATCGGCTCGACCTTCTCCATCCACCATCTCGCCGCCTCGGGCAGGCTGAGCAGACGCAGGGTCTCGCCGGTCGGTGCGGCGTCGACGACCACCACGTCGTAGTTTCCCGAGTCGTGATGGTCGGCGATCCACAGCAGCGACCCCACCTCGTCCATGCCGGGCAGGACGGTCATCTCCTCCGCCATGACCTCGTCCAGGCCACGCCAGCGCAGGACCGATGCGGCGTACTCCTGGATCCGGCCCCAGTAGCGCGCGACGTTGAAGAAGACGTCCGATTCCTGCGCCCACAGGTTGGGCGCGATCTCGAGCGGCGTCGGGCCCAGCTGGCGATCGAAGGCGTCGCCCAGGCTGTGCGCGATGTCGGTCGACATCACGATGGTCCGATAGCCTGCATCGGCGCACGCGAGGGCCGTTGCTGCGGCGACGCTGGTCTTCCCGACGCCGCCCTTTCCGGTATAGACGAGGATGCGGGCGCTCACGCGATGGTCGGCTCCGGGTACGGGTCTTGGATTCTAGTAGACGGCCTTAGCCCACGAACCTTCGCCAGCCACCGCCGAACGAGCCCTTCTGGCGTTCTTCGAGCAGGAGCTCCTCGCTGTGGACAGGGCCAGCCGGTGCAGGGGTCGTGCCACCGGCACCGTGCGGACGGGCGGATCGCTTGGTGCCGATGGGATGGGGGTGCCGAAACATGAGGCAGGTCCGCGCGCGGCGACGCGTTCCTGTACACGCCGGACCGATAGAAGCGGCATGGCAGAGCGCGAACGAGGCCTCCTGCGCACTCCTGCCCGATATATCGGCGCGGTGCCGCAGCCTATGTCCCGGCCAGGCGCTCCACGACCGGGGCGAGCTCGTCCACCTCGCCAACCATGAAGGACGTGATGCGGAGCTCCTCGCGCAGGCGTATGAACTTCTCGACGAAGCCGTCGACGCTGCCGATGAACAGGTGCGGCGCCTCCAGCACCTCGTCGGCGCTGATGGCGACGCCGCTGCGCTCCGTCAGCCGCTCGGCAAGCTCCTCGGCCTCCCGGCGGGGGTGATCGGTGAGGCTGACCGCCGTCATGGAGGGGTAGACGTTGAGCTCGAGCTGGTCGAATCGCTCGCCGGCCGCCTCGCGTACCCACCCGATCTTCTCGGCCGTGCCGGCATACGTCACCGAGGCGGGATCTCCGACGCCGTTGGGAAGGATGCGGGGTGCCAGGCCGACGATGTCCGCCTCGCGGGCGGCGAGCGTCAGCGTGCGACGCCCGCCTCCGCCGATGAGGAAGGGCGGATGCGGCCGCTGGACCGGCTTCGGATACGCGGCGTAGTCCGTGATCGTGTAGTGCTCGCCGCTGAAGCTGAACGGCCCGTCGGCGAAGCAGCCCTTGAGTACGCTGATCGCCTCCGCCAGGCGCCGCTGGCGTACGGGCGTCGGGTCGAACGGCAGCCCGATGGCCTCGTATTCGGGCCGGTTCCAGCCCGCGCCGATGGCGACGTCCAGCCGCCCCCCGCTGAGGACGTCGAGGCTGGCGAGATCCTGGGCCAGCACCGCCGGATGGCGCAGGTCGTTGTTGAGCACGAATGCTCCGACGCGCAGCCTGTCGGACACGGCGGCGATGACCGCCATGGCGGGAACCGGGGAGAGCTGCTCGATGAGGTGGTCCGGCACGACAAGCGTGTCGATCCCGATCGACTCGGCGCGCCTCGCCGTCTCGGTCAGCTCGGCGACGCTGCCGATGCGGCGGGCGTCGGCCAGGAAGCGAAACGGTCTGGGCATGCGCGGCATTGTAGGTCCGCGTAGGCCTGGACCGTCGTGGGCCGGAAGGGCGCTCGCTAAGCTAGCTTGGCTCCGCGTGCGCCGGCTGCTCCACCGGGCGCTCGACGCCGTTGCCGCCCTCTTCCGGCGCTGTCTCCTCCGTGCGCTGGGTGCGCTTGGGTGGCGGCGAGAGCGACTCGCCGTTGGTCCGTTGCACCGTCCCGCGCTCGGCGTGGATGACGTGCATGACGGCATTGATCAGCGCGAGGTGCGTGAACGCCTGCGGGAAGTTCCCCAGGTGCCGGCCGGTGTCGGGGTCGAGCTCCTCGCCGTACAGGCCGAGCGCGCTGGCATACGAGAGCAGCTTCTCGCACAGCCGCCGCGCCCGCTCCCACTCGCCGATCTCGACCAGCGCGGAGACGAGCCAGAAGGAGCAGATCGTGAAGCTGCCCTCGGCGCCGGACAGGCCGTCATCGGTCTGCTCGGTTCGGTAGCGCAGGACCAGGCCGTCGTCGGTCAGCTCGTCGGCGATGGCGAGGACGGTATTGCGCATGCGCTCGTCGTCCGAGGGCAGGAAGCGCACCAGTGGCATCAGCAGGACCGATGCGTCGAGCGCCGTGGTGTCGTAGTGCTGGGTGAAGACGCCGCGCTCGTCGAG
>JAICRD010000068.1 GCA_025937535.1 Chloroflexota bacterium
ACGCGGCGAGCGCGCGCCGCCTCGTCAGCCACCCTTGACCTCGTCCCACAGGAGGTCCTTCTCGGCGAGTGACAGCGAGCCGAGGTCGACGCCCCGTTCCGCCGCCAGGACCTCGACGGCCCGATAGCGCGCGACCCAGCGGTGGTTGGCGGCCCGGAGGGCCTCCTCGGGATCCAGCTTCATCCAGCGCGCCAGGTTGACGACGGCGAAGAGGACGTCCCCAAGCTCGTGCAGCCGGCCCTCGTCGCCCTCCGCTTCGCGCAGCTCATCGAGCTCCTCGCCGACCTTCTCCCACACCCCCGCGATGGCATCCCAGTCCCAGCCCAGGGCCGACGCTCGCTCCTGGATCTCGCGGCTCGCCGGCAGGGCCGGCAGTGCTCGCGCCACGCCGCCGAAGGCTCCCTCATCGGCCTTGCCGCTCGCCTCGCGCTCGCCCGCCTTGATCGATTCCCAGGTCGTCATCAGCTGCTCAACGCTGTCCACCTGGAGCTCGCCGAAGACGTGTGGGTGGCGCCGAACGATCTTTCCTGCGATGGACCGATACACGTCGGTCAGGTCGAATTCGCCCTCTTCTGCTGAGAACTGGGCGTGCAGGATGACCTGCAGCAGGAGGTCGCCCAGCTCCTCCGCCAGCTCGGCGGACGAGCCGTTCTCGATGGCGTCGACCGTCTCGTACGCCTCCTCCAGCAGGTACGGCCGCAGGCTGTGATGCGTCTGCTTGCGGTCCCACGGACACCCATCGGGGGCTCGAAGCCGCGCGCTGATGGCCGCGATGCCGTGGGGGCTGGCCAGGTTCTCGATCGGGTCGAGCGCCGGCACGAGCCAATCGTCGACGACCAGCGCGGCGTCGTCGAGCGCCTCGAGCGCGACCGACGCGTGGTCCGAGAGGCGGAGCAGCGCGTGTGTGGCCGGATACAGAGCGGCGAGGACGCCGTGACCGCCGGTGCGCGCATGGCGCCCAGGCAACGGCGGTGCAGCGCTGGCGGTCGAGGCGAGCACGAGGAGCGGCAGCGACGGATCGAACGCGACGGATGGGAGCCGGTCCGCGGCCACGATCTGGACGCCGGCACGCGCGTCGATGCCCGCCGCCTCGAGCAGGCTGTCGACGCCGCCCACGCCTGCGGCGTTCATCGGTCAGGCAGCTGCGGTGCTGGAGACGTACTGCGGATCCAGCCAGCTATCGACCGGTGCGCGAACCTCCTCGTCCAGCCAGCGCTCGAAGCCCTGGGACCGGATGTCGTCGAGGCGGTCAGCCTCGATCTCGCGGCTGTCGCTCGACTCGAGCAGCTTGTAGATGGTGATCCCGTCGGCGCCCTCGTCGACCGGGTCGCTGATCTCGTCGACCTCCGTGAGCCCGAAGACCGCGTCCTCCTGGGCCTCGTCAAGCTGATACGGCGCCACCCAGCCGAGCTCTCCGCCCTCCTTGGCCGTCTCGTAGTCCTCGCTGACACGCGCGGCCGTGGCGGCAAAGGTGTCTGGATCGGCGCGCAGCTCGTCGAGCAGGTCGGCCGCCTGCTGTTGCGGGCTGTCGCGCTCGCCGGTCTTCTGGATGACGTGATAGCCGAACTCGGTTCGCACCGGATCGCTGACCTCGCCGACCTCGAGGGACGCGAGCGTGGCGGCAAACTCCGTCACGAACTGCGGATTGGCCGGGTCGTACCAGCCCAGGTCGCCGCCTCGCGTGGCGGAACCGGTGTCGTCGCTGTGCTCGTCGGCGATGGCGAACCAGTCGGCGTCATCGGCCTTCACCAGGTCCTCGACCGCTCGCGCCTCGTCCAGCGCGGCCTCCCACTGCTCGTCGGTTGCCTGCGACTGGTCGTCGAGCTCCGGGTCCGGCTGGATCAGGACGTGTCGCGCGCGCTCCTGAGGCACGACCGCGCCGGCGACCCCCGTGATGAAGATCTTTGCAACCCGCTGCTGTGCGGCCGGCGAGACGACCACCTCGTCCTCGAAGTACTCGCGGTACTGGTCGACCAGCAGCTGGCCCCGCACGTAGTCGCGGTAGGTGGCGTCATCGATCCCCTGCTGTGCCAGCGTGTCGCGCAGCCCATCCTCGGTCGTCGCCTCGCGTCGGTCGACGAGCTGGAGCACGGCCGAGCCGCGCTCGGTCTCGACCGGGCCGACGATGTCGCCCGGTTCGGCCTCCGTGAGCGCGTCGAAGTACTCGCCGTACGCCGCGTCACCGTCCTCGAACCAGCCGAGATCACCGCCGAGTGAAGCGGTGAAGTCGTCGCTGACGTCCGTCGCGACGGTGGCGAAGTCCTCGCCCCCCTCGACCCGATCGCGCGCGTCCTGCGCCGCGGACTCTGCCTCCGCGCGTTGCTCGTCGGTGGGCTCGTCGGAGGGATCGGCGTCGTCGGGAAGCGCCTCGACCAGGATCAGGCTGGCGTGCACGCGCTCAGGAAGGGTGACGCGTTCCGCGACGCCCGCATCCAGCTCGTCGTCGCTGACCGAGATGCCGTAGTCCTCGGCGCGCGAGGCGAGGACGGCGCTGTCGACGAGCGAGTCGGCGGCCTCCGAGGCGAGGTTGTTGAAGCGCTGGCTGAGGCTGTCGATCTGCTGCTGGATGATCTGGTCGCGGGGGCCGCCCAGCGTCGCCTGCAGCTCGGTGATCTCGCCGATGGTCTCGGCAGCCAGGATTCGCTCGCGAACGTCCAGGTCGGCACGGTCGAAGCTCGGGCCGGCGACCGCGGCGACCGGTCGGAAGTGCGCCTCCCAGTAGCCGTTCCATGCCGATGCGCCGAAGATCCCGACGGCCAGCGCGATGGCGACCGCGAACGCGACGACGGTGAGCTGCTGGGTGCGCAGCTCGTCCTGCCAGCGCGGGCGGTGCTTGCGGTCGAGGACCGGTCGTGATCGAAAGCTCATCGGCTCATCAGCGTGCGGAGGCGGTCATGCGGCGGCTCGGGTGGGCCGCTGTGGCGGCTCGGTGCGGGCGGCGACATGCTAGCCGATGAAGTGGCCGGTCGCACGCCCGCCAGCCGTCGCCCACTCGATACATCGAGTGGATTCCGCCCAGGAGGACGTGCGCGCTGTGTTTCCTCGCTGTATCGAGTCGACGTGCGCACGAGCGGCGCGCAGCGGCGCATCTCGCGCTCCGCTGGGCTCGATACGTTGCGGGAATCGAACCTGAGCGACCGGTCAGGTGCAAACGGCTCGATTCATCGAGGCAGCCGGAGTCACCGGCCGGCACGGAGTGCGTCGCGGATCGCGTTCCAACGCAGCCGAAGGACGAGCAGCATGGCCTCGCGGACGATGCCGCCGCTCATCTTCGACGAGCCGGCCACGCGCTCCCGGAACGTGATCGGGACCTGGACGATGCTCGCGCCACGCCGATGCGCCCACCACGTCGTCTCGATCTGAAAGCCATAGCCCGAACCGGACGTCTCGCGAAGGCGGATGGCATCGATGAGCTCGCGACGCCAGGCCTTGAAGCCGCCCGTGAGGTCACGGTATGGAAGCATGAGCACGGTGCGCGCAAAGATCGTCCCGCCGCGGCTGATGAGCTTCCGATACCACGGCCAACCGACCGTCGAGCCACCCTTCATATAGCGCGTGCCCAGCACCAGGTCGGCGTTTCCCATCAGCGGAGCGAGCATGCGGGGCAGCGTCGCCGGGTCGTGGCTGAAGTCGGCGTCCATCTGCACCACGGCGCGCGTCTCCGGACGCTCGAGCACCCATCGGAAGCCGTCGCGGTACGCGGCCCCCAGGCCCTGCTTCGCAGGCCGGTGCAGGACCGATACGCGCGCCTCGCGCGCGGCGATCGTATCGGCCAGCTCGCCGGTGCCGTCGGGCGAGCGGTCGTCGACGACGAGCAGCGACGCTTCGGGCAGCGCAGCCAGGATGGCGGCAGCGATGGGCTCCAGGTTCTCGCGCTCGTTGTACGTGGGTAGGACGACCCAAACGCCGCGGCCGGCTGCGAGCCCGACGGTCGGAGCCGCAGCGGTCTCAGCGACCGATGCCGACATAGGTGACGCCGGCGCGTTCGAATGGCTCCCTGTCCAGCGCGTTGCGGCCGTCGACGAAGAGCTTCAGGCCGGCGATGCTCGCCGGATCGAGCGTCCGATACGCGTCGTGAGCAGCCTGCAGAACCGCGACGCGCATCGGCTCGTCCGAGCCCGGCTCGTACGGCTCGAATCCGAGCGAGCGGAGGTGGTCCGCATCGAAGTACGGATCATGGCCGTAGACTCGTGCCCCCGCCGCGAGCAGCTCGTCGCGAAGGCGGAAGGCGGAGCTGAACGCATCCTCCTTGACGTCGCCGCGGTACGCGACGCCGAGCACGACCACCGGCTGACCGTCGAGCGAGCCGACCCGGTCCTCGATGATGTCGACCGTGAATGCGCCCATCCCCTCGTTGATCTCGCGCGCCAGCGGCGGGATCCGCAGCTCCGGGTCGTCGTTGAACAGGAAGTGCGGATACACCGGGATGCAGTGTCCGCCCACGCCGACGCCGGGCTGGTGGATGTGGCTGTACGGCTGGGAGTTGGCCGCGCCGATGACCTCGATCACGTCGATGCCGTTGCGGTCCGCAAAGCGGGCCAGCTCGTTGGCGTAGGCGATGTTCACGTCGCGGTACGTCGTCTCGGCCAGCTTCACCATCTCGGCCGTCTCGGCGTTGGCGACGCGCATCACCTCGGTGCCCTCGTCGAGCACGGCGCGATAGAACTCGACCGCCCGCCGGGTGCTTTCGTCGCTCGTGCCGCCCACGATCTTCGGGTAGCGCTGCAGGTCCAGGAAGACGCGGCCGACCAGCACGCGCTCCGGACTGAAGGCGAGGTAGAAATCACGGTCGAGCTGCCTGCCGCTGCCCGCGGCCAGCATCGGCCCGAAGCGATCCCGCGTCGTGCCGACGGGGAGCGTCGTCTCGTATACCACCAGGGCGCCGTCGCCCAGGTTGGCCGCGATGTCGCGCGTCGCCGCGTCGATGGGCTTGAAGTCGATCTGGCGATCGGCATCCACCACCACTGGCACGATCACGACGACGACCTCGGCCTCGCGCACGCCCTCCGGCTCGCGCCAGGTCGTGGCCCGCAGGCGACCCTCGGCAACCAGCTTCGGCACGCGATCGATCAGCGCCTGCTCGTCCCGATGCGGCGACTCACCACGGTTGATGGCATCGACGATCCAATCGGCGACGTCGACGCCGAGGACGTCGTGGCCGCGCGATGCGTACTGGACGGCCAGGGGCAGGCCGATGTGGCCCAGCCCGACCACCGCAATCCTCATCTGATGACCTCCTCGAGCGCCTCACCGGCGATCACCTGACCGCTCTCGGCCGACTCGACCATCTTGCGAGCCAGCAGCAGCGCGACCATGGCGTCGTGCGGGTCGACCGGCGGTTCACCGCCGCTGCGCACGGCCGCGGCGAACTCGGTGAGCTCCACGGTGAGCGGCTCCTGGCGATCGATTCGCCTGCGCGTCATCTCACCCTCGGCAACCGACGTGACACCGTCGTTGACCCACGTGCCGTTGGCTTCCGGATTGGCGTAGAAGACGAGATCCTGCGCGATGTAGTCCGCGACGTACATGCCACGCTCGCCGGTCACGCTCAGGGTCCGCTTCTTCGTCGGCGTCAGCCAGTTGATGTCCAGCACGCCGATGACGCCGTTGGCGAACTTCAGCATCCCGTTGAAGAGGTCCTCGTGCTCGGTGTGGATGCGGCGCTCGGTCTCGGCGAAGATGCGGATCGGCTCGGAGCCGATGAGGTAGCGCATGATGTCGAGGTCGTGTGGCGCGAGGTCCACGACCACGCCGACGTCCCGGATGCGGGCCGGAAACGGCCCGAGGCGGGTCGCGTGCACCTGGAAGACGCGTCCCAGCTCACCATCGGCCAGGCGCCTGCGCAGCTCGCGGATTGCCGGGTTGAACCGCTCGATGTGCCCGACGGTGAGCATGCGCCCGGCATCACGAGCCGCCTCGATCATGCGCGTCGCCTCTTCCCGCGTGGCGGCGATGGGCTTCTCGACGAGCACGTTCACGCCCGCGGCGAGTGCGGCGAGCGTCACCGGGAGATGCAGGCTCGTGGGGGCGACGATGCTGACGAGGTCGAGCTCCTCCTCGGCGAACATCCGCGCCGGGTCGTCGAAGCCGCGCGCGCGGCGGCCCTGCGTCGCCCGCTCGACCGCATCGGCATCCGGATCGGCGACGGCCACCAGCTGCACGCCCGGGACGGCCTCGTCCCAGACGCGAACGTGGTTGCGCCCCATCATGCCGAGGCCGATGACCCCGGCGCGCAGGGTGCGGCCGTCAGGCGACGTCATCCGGCGGCGGCCCCCACCTCGAGTGGCCCGAGCTCGGCCGCGGTCTCGTTGACGGCACCGATGACCGTGCTCACCTCGTCGTCGGAGAGTGAGGGGTGCACCGGGATGCTGACCACCAGCTCGGTCAGCCGATCGGTTACCGGGAAGGACTGATCGCCGTAGCCCATCGCCACGAATGGCTTCTGCCGATGGACGGGGATCGGATAGTAGATCGCGCTGCCGACGCCGCGGTCCTTCAGCTTCTCGACGAACGCGTCGCGCTCGTGCACCCGAATCGTGTACTGGTGGTAGACGTGGGTCACGCCGGGACGCACGTACGGCGTGATCACGCCCTTCAGCTCCCCGTCGTAACGCGCCGCGATCGCGCGGCGCCGCTCGTTGTAGCCGGGCAGCTTCGGCAGCTGCGCCAGGCCGATTGCGGCGGCGATATCGGTCATGCGGAAGTTGTAGCCCACGATGTCATGGTGGTAGCGGACCTTCATGCCGTGCTCGCGCAGAAGGCGCACGCGCTCGGCGTAGGCGCCGTCGAGGGTCGTGATCATGCCGCCCTCGCCGGTGGTCATGTTCTTCGTCGGGTAGAAGCTGAAGGCCCCGGCGCCCCACGTGCCGCTCCTGCGATCGCCGACCGCCGCGCCGTGCGCCTGCGCCGCGTCCTCGATCACCGCCAGGCCGTGGCGCCCGGCGATGTCGTCGATGGCCGGCATGTCCGCCGGCTGCCCGTACAGGCTGACCGGCATGATCGCCTTCGTTCGGGGGGTGATCGCCGCCTCGACCTGCGAGACGTCCATGGTGAAGTCGCGCTCGTCGATGTCGACGAAGACGGGACGGGCGCCGGTGTAGACGATGCTGTTGGCGCTGGCGATGAAGGTGAACGGCACGGTGATGACCTCGTCGCCCTCACCGATCCCGTGGCCCAGCAGCGCGAGGTGAAGGGCCGTTGTCCCCGAGCTGGTGGCAACGGCGTGGTCCGCGCCGACGAAGGCGGCGAACTCCTCCTCGAGCTGCTTGACGCGCGGACCCTGGGCCAGCGAGCCCGAGGACATCGCCTCCCAGACGCGCTCCTTCTCCTCCTCGCCCATCTGCGGGCGGGCGATCGGAATCACTGTGCTGTCTCCTTCTGCGGGCTTCGCGCCTCGGTGACACGGGCGTGGTGGCTCTCGAGTGCGGCAACGATACGCGCCGCGGCGTGAGCGTCGCCATAGAGTGCCGGGCGGGGCCGGTCACGATTCATGAAGGCTTCGTCGGCCAGCGTCGCGGCAACGGCCGTCGGGTCCGCGTCGACGACCCGGTTCCAGCCCGCCTCGACGGTCTCCACCCATTCCGTCTCGGAGCGCAGGGTAATGCACGGGACGCCCGAGAGGTACGCCTCCTTCTGGACGCCGCCGGAATCGGTCGCGATGGCGTACGCGCGCGACTCGAGCGCGACCATCTCGAGGTAGCCGACCGGCGCGATCGGAATGATGTTGTCGGGAAGGCCGTGCGAACCGCGCTCCAGCGCCGCGCGCGTGCGCGGGTGAACCGGAAAGATGACCGGCAGGTCGAGGCTCAGGCCGTCCAGGATCGGCGCAAAGCGGCTCGGATCGTCGACGTTCTCGGCGCGATGCATGGTGAGCAGCACGTAGCGGTCGTGCTCGCGCGCGACGGCTGGAAGGTGGGCGCCTGCCCGCTCGACCGCCCACGCATGCGCGTCGACCATCACGTCCCCGACAAGCAGGGCGCGCTCGTCGAGGCCCTCGCGCGCAAGATTGGCCATGGCCGCGGCCGTGGGCGCGAGGCACATGTCGGACAGGTGGTCGGCGACGATCCGGTTGCGCTCCTCGGGCATGCGTCGGTTGAACGAGCGGAGCCCGGCCTCCACGTGAGCGAGCCACGGCCGGCGGCCGCCGTCGTAGGCGATCTTCGATGCCACCACGGCCGCCGCCAGCGTCGAATTCGTATCCCCGTACACGAGGACGCCGTCCGGCTCGTGCGCGAGCACGACGGGCTCCAATCGGCGGAGCATCTCGCCGGTCATGGCGCCATGTGAGCCCGATCCGACCTCCAGGTTGACGTCCGGCTCGGGCATCTCGAAGTCGCGGAAGAACGCCGCGCTCATGGCGTCGTCGTAGTGCTGGCCGGTATGCACCAGGATCTCGTCGTGATCGGCGCGCAGAGCTCGGCTCACCGGCGCGGCCTTCACGAACTGCGGCCGGGCGCCGACGACGGTGAGAACCCTCATGCAGGACGCACCGGCGGAAACGGCTCGCCGCAGCGCGGGCACGGGCCTTCGAATGGCTCGCCGTCGTGGTCGCGCAACGGCTGTCCGCACGGGCACGCGCTCCCCAGGCGCCGGGCCGGGTTGCCCGCGACGAGCTCGTAGTCGGCCACGTCGTGAGTCACCACGCTGCCCGAGCCCACCATCCCCCAACGTCCGACCGTCACGCCCGGCAGGATCGTGCTGTTGGCACCGAGCGCCGCGCCGCGCCGGACGAGGATCGGCGAGACCTCCCAATCGTCGTCAGTCTTGAGCGTGCCGTCGCGGTTGATGGCGCGAGGCAGCCGGTCGTTCGTGAAGCACACGTGCGGACCGATGAAGACGCCGTCCTCGACCGTCACGCCATGGAAGATGCTGACGTTGTTCTGGACCTTGACGTTGTCGCCGATGACGACGTCGAAGTCGACGTAGACGTTCTTGCCGATGACGCAGCCGGAGCCGATCCGGGCACGCTCGCGCACCTGTGCCTGGTTCCAGATGCTCGAGCCGGGACCGATGACCGCCTCGGGTGAGACCTCGGCGGTCGGGTGGATGCGCACGTTCGTACGCTCGGCCATGTGATCTCCTTGGGGCGCGGCAATTCTAGCCGAGCCCCGGCCGATCAGACCGGCGTGACCCTCTCCTCAGTCGTCGGAGAATGCCCGATAGAGGAACGCAGCCATCTGTTCCCGTGTGATCACCGCGCTGGGGCAGTACGAGCTGGGGCCGCATCCCAGCGTGACTCCCGACTGGGCGAGTCGGTTGATGTCGGCCTCGTGCGGGCTGGCCTCGTCGTCGCTGAAGTAGTCGACGCTTGCCGCCGGCAGGTGGAGCGCGCGCGCCAGGAAGCTCGCCATCTGCTCGCGGCTCACCGCGCTCGCGGGACAGTACACGCCCGCGCCGCAGCCGAGGGTGACCCCAGCATCGGCGATGCGGTTGATGTTCGCCTCGTGCTGGTTGCCATCGTCGTCGCTGAACCAGTTGGTGCCCGAGCTCGGCAGGCCGAGGGCGCGCGCGATGAAGCTGGCCATCTGGTCGCGGAGGACGGGGTCAGCGGGACAGAAGCGGTCGGCGCCACAACCGTTGGTGATTCCCTGGGCGGCGATCCAGTTGATTTCGTTGATGAACACGTTGCCATCGGTGTCGACGAACTGGCTGCTTCCCGTGGTAAACACGAGCGACGTCGGTGTCAGCGCGTTGCTTCCACCGTCGCGGATGCCGCTGGTGAGCTCAACGCGGTATTGCCGCATTCCAACCAGCGGG
>JAICRD010000044.1 GCA_025937535.1 Chloroflexota bacterium
AGGACCGGTACGAGACGATCTACGCCATCGTCGACTACCACGCGCTGACCACGGTCCACGACGGCGCCGAGATGCGACGACTGACGCACGAGATGGTGCTCGACCTGCTGGCGGTCGGCCTCGACCCTCAGCGTTGTGCCCTCATCCGGCAGTCCGACTTCCCCGAGCACGCCGAGCTGGCCTGGATCTTCAACACGGTCACGCCGGTCAGCTGGGCGGAGCGCACGCCGACCTACAAGGAGAAGCGCGAGCAGGGCATCGACAACAGCATGGGGCTGCTCGACTACCCCATCCTCCAGGCCGCCGACATCGTCATCTACAAGGCGAGCCGCGTGCCGGTCGGCAAGGACCAGGCGGCGCACCTCGAGCTGAGCCGTGAGATCGTGCGCGCCTTCAACCGCCGCTACGGGCCGATCTTCCCCGAGCCGGAGCCGGTCTTCACCGATGCGCCCGTCGTCCTCGGCATCGACGGCCAGTCGAAGATGAGCAAGAGCGCCGGCAACACCATCCCGATCTTCGCCGACCCAGACGAGATCCGCCGGCTGGTGATGAGCATGGTCACCGATCCGCTGCGCATCAAGCGCACCGATCCTGGTCGCCCGGAAGTCTGCAACGTGTGCGGCAACCTGCATCGGTTCTTCGGCAGCGATTACCTCCAGATCCAGGAGGGGGAGCGCACCGCCCGGACCGGCTGCGTCGAGACGAAGCAGCTGCTGGCCGAGCGGATCATCGAGTTCTTCCGGCCGATGCGCGAGAAGCGGATGCAGCTCGCGGCCGATCCGGCCGTCGTCGAGGAGACGCTCGCCGCGGGCGCGGCCAAGGTCCGTCCGATCCTCGAGGCGACCATGGCGGAGGTGCGGGCGGCGATCGGAGTCGGACCGGGATGACCGGGCCGCAGCCGGGCGTGCCGAGCGGCATCGGCCCGCGCGAGCGGCGCTGGCTGGTCATCTTCCTCGTCCTGGGCAGCGGCTACTTCGCGCTGCTGCTGCTCGAGCGCGCGCTCGACGTCGTCGGCGGCTTCGGCTCGATCGTCATCGTCGTCTTCCTGGCCTGGCTGCTGGCGTTCGTCATGTCGCCACTGGTTGCGTGGCTGGAGCAGCGCTTCGACGCGCCGCGCGGACCGATCGTGGTGGCCACCTACCTGCTCGTCCTGGTCGTGCTCGGCTTCGCCCTCTTCTACACCGGCTCGGCCATGACCCAGCAGGTCGCCGAGCTGGCCGACAGCTATCCCGAGACCGAGCGCAACATCCTCGCCACGCTCCGCGACTGGGAGCGCTCGCTCCAGTTCGGCCGGCTCTCGATCGACCTGACCGACCTGTATGCCGGGGCGGTGACGCAGGTCGAGCGCATCGGCCATGACATCGTCGAGCAGGCCGAGGGCATCGCGGGCGTCACGATCGCCGCGCTCGGCTCGCTGCTGCTGATCATCGTCCTGTCGCTGTACATGCTCATGGACTCGCAGCGCATCCTCACCCGCCTGCGTGCCGCCGTCCCGCGCCGCTACCGCGACGAGAGCGCCCTCTTCGAGCGCAGCATCGTCCGCGCCTTCGGCGGCTTCCTGCGCGCGCAGCTCATCCTGGCCGCCATGCAGGCGGTGCTGGTCGCCGTCCTGGGCACCGCGTTCGGCATCCCGTACCTGTTCCTGTGGGGAACCATGAGCGCGCTGGCCATGCTGATCCCGTTCTTCGGGCCACCCCTGGCGCTCATCCCGCCGGTCGTCGGCGCGGTGCTGTTCGGCGGCGGTGCCGCGATCCCCATGACGGTCATCCTGGTCGTGGTCCAGACGGTGCTCGTGAACTGGCTCCAGCCGCGGCTCATGCGCGGCGCGCTGGGGCTGCACCCGATCCTCGTGCTCGTCGGCCTGCTCCTCGGGGCCCAGGTCGCCGGCGTGTGGGGCGCGCTGTTCGGCATCCCGGTCATCGCCGTCATCTGGGTCTTCGTGAGCTACCTGGCCTTCGGCACCGTCCCGAACGCGGCGCTGCCCGAGCAGGAGCGGCTCAGCGACGTCGAGGAGCACGTCATGGTCAGTGTCGCAAAGGAGCAGGTCGGCGACGAGACCCACCCGCACATCCACGTCACGCGCACGCGCCGTCCCGACGGCAGCGAGCAGGTCGAGATTCGAACGGATCCGCCGCCTTCCGCGCCGGACCCCGGTGACGCGCGCGCCTAGGAAGCGCGGCGCTCCTTGAGCGGGGTGACGTCCTCGGCGAAGTGACACGCGCTGAGGTGCCCGCCGCCGATGTCGCGCAGCGGCGGCTCCTCCACCTTGCAGATCTCCTGCGCCATCGGGCAGCGCGTGTGGAAGCGGCAGCCCGAGGGCGGATTCGCCGGTGAGGGCAGGTCGCCCTTGAGGACGATTCGCTCGCGCCGCACGGTGGGATCCGGGATCGGGATGGCGGAGAGCAGGGCCTTCGTGTACGGGTGCCGCGGGTTCTCGTACAGGTCATCGGCCTCGGCCAGCTCGGCCAGCTTGCCCAGGTACATCACGCCGACGCGGCTGGAGAGGTGCCGCACCACCGCCAGGTTGTGGGCGATGAACAGGTAGGTCAGCTGGAACTCGTCCTGGAGGTCGCTGAGCAGGTTGAGCACCTGCGACTGGACCGACACGTCGAGCGCCGAGACCGGCTCGTCGCAGACGATGAACTTCGGGCGCAGGGCAAGGGCTCGCGCGATGCCGATGCGCTGGCGCTGGCCACCGGAGAACTCGTGCGGATAGCGGTGGATGTGCTGCTGGTTCAGTCCGACCCGCTTGAGCAAGTCGCGCACCGCGGCCTCGCGCTCGCGCTTATTGGTCATGCCGTGCACATACAGGCCCTCGCCCACGATCTCGCCGACGCTCATGCGTGGGTTCAGTGAGGCGTACGGGTCCTGGAAGACGACCTGGATGTCTCGGCGAGCCGCCTTGAGCTCGCGGCTGTTGAGCTCGAAGAGTGGCTTGCCCTCGAACGTGACGCTTCCTGACGTCGGCGGGATGAGGCGCAGGATGACCTTGCCCAGCGTCGTCTTGCCGCAGCCCGACTCTCCCACCAGGCCGAGCGTCTCGCCCTCGGTCACCGTGAAGCTCACGCCGTCGACGGCGCGCACCGCCCCGAGCTTGCTGATGCCCATGAGGCCACCGCGGATCTCGAAGTGCTTCACGAGGTCGTCCACCGCGAGCAGTGGCGCCGCGGCAACCCCGCCGCGCGCCACCGTGCGCTCGGCGCTCGTCTGGCCGGAGCTTGTCTCGCTGCCCGTCATGTCGGTGGCCGTTGGCTGCGTCGTCATCTCGGTTCCACGGTGAGCTGCTCGCCGGCCGCCTCCGCCTCCTCCGGCGTGGGATCGGCCCCGACCTCGGGCGCCTCGCCCGCCGGCGTCAGCCAGCAGCGGCTGGTGTGCTCCTCGCCGATCTGACGCATCGGCGGTGCGACGTCACAAATCGGCATCCGGAAGGGGCACCGGCGCTTGAAGAGACAGCCGGTGGGCAGATTGTAGGGCGACGGGACGGTGCCCTTGATGACCTCGAGCCGGTCGACGCGCTCATCGAGGCGCGGGATCGAATGCAGCAGGCCCTGGGTGTAGGGATGATGCGGGTTGCCGAAGATGGTGCGCACGTCGCCGCGCTCGACCACCTTGCCGGCGTACATGACCACCACCTCGTCGACCATCTCGGCCACGACGCCAAGGTCGTGCGTGATGAGCATGATGGCCATGCGGTTCTTCTCGCGGAGGTCTCGCATCAGCTCCAGGATCTGGGCCTGGATCGTGACGTCCAGCGCGGTGGTCGGCTCATCGGCAATGAGCAGGTCGGGATCCGTCGAGAGCGCCATGGCGATCATCACGCGCTGGCGCATGCCGCCAGAGAGCTGGTGCGGGTACTCGCGTGCCCGGCGCTTGGCGTCCGGGATGCCGACCAGGCTGAGCATCTCGACCGCCCGGTCCATCCCCTCGCGACGGGAGGCGGCGGTGTGCTGCTGGACCGCCTCGCTGATCTGCTCGCCGCAGGTGAAGACGGGGTTCAGGCTGGTCATCGGCTCCTGGAAGATCATGCTGACCTGGTCGCCGCGGATGTCGCGCATCTCCTCGTCCGACTTGTCCAGCAGA
This sequence comes from Chloroflexota bacterium, assembly GCA_025937535.1. Lineage (GTDB taxonomy): Bacteria > Chloroflexota > Limnocylindria > QHBO01 > QHBO01 > JACDBZ01. The sequence goes on from JAICRD010000044.1 coordinate 4,081, forward strand.
TCCTCGCCGTTGAGCTTGATGCTGCCCTCGACGATCTTGCCGGGCCGCTCGATGAGGCGCATGACCGAGAGGCTGGTGATGCTCTTGCCGCAGCCGGACTCGCCGACGACGCCAAGCGTCTTGGCGTGGCCGATCTGAAAGCTGACCCCGTCAACCGCGCGGACGGTCCCGTCCTGCGTGAAGAAGTGAGTCTTGAGGCCCTGGATCTCGAGGAGGGGGCCGACGCTGCGCGAGACCGTCGTCATTGCTGCTCGACGCGCTGCCGAGGATCGAGCGCGTCGCGCATGCCGTCGCCCAGGAAGTTGGCGGCCAGGACGATCAGGATGAGCACGATGCTCGGGAACAGGACCAGGTACGGCTCGCGGTTGAGGTATTCGAAGGCCACGTTCAGCAGCGTGCCCAGGCTGGCCTGCTCGGCACCGATGCCGAAGCCGAGGAAGCTCAAGGCGGCCTCGAGCACGACCGAGTCGGCGACGCCGAGGCTGGCGGCCACGATGATGGGTGCCAGGGCCGGCGGCAGCATGTGGCGCAGGATGATGCGGCGCGGGCTGGCGCCAAGCGCGCGCGCGGCCTGGACGTAATCCGCCTCTCGCAGTGACAGGAACTCGGCTCGAACGAGGCGCGCGGCGGTCGTCCAGCCGGTGATGCCGATGGCCAGGATGATGGTCCAGATGCTGGCGCCCCAGAAGGCGACGAAGGCGATGATGATGAACAGGCCCGGCATCGACAGCGCGATGTCGACCACGCGCATCAGCAGGTTGTCGACCCAGCCGCCCGCATAGCCGGCAACCGCACCGATCACGACGCCGATGAACACGATGATCAGGACCGCCGCGAAGCCGATCATGAGCGACGTCGCGGTGGCCGCCATCAGCTGCGTGAACATGTTGATCCCGGTCCGGCTGTAGCCGAGCAGGGCGAGAACCAGGTTGCCCTCCTCGTCGACAATCTCTGCCGCGGCGAAGCTCTTGTTGATGTCGACGCCCGTCGCGTTCTCGACCACCAGGGGCACGACGGCAGCAGCGATGATCAGGACGGCGAGGGTGATCGCACCGATCACGGCCAGCCGGTGGCGGACGAAGCGTCGGCGCGCCAGCTGCCAGTAGCTGCGCACCTCGGTCCTGTCGATGTCCTCGGTATCGTCGACCGGGAGCTGCGTGACGTCGTCGTACGTCCTGTCGGCCACCGCTGCGCTCCCCTAGTACTTGATGCGGGGATCGACGACCCCGTACAGGATGTCGGCCACCAGGTTGCCGATCACCACGGCGATGCCGCCCAGCAGGACGAAGGCCATGATCACCGGGTAGTCGCGCTGGCCGATCGCAGTCACCCCGAACGATCCAAGGCCAGGCCAGGAGAAGATCGTCTCGGTGATGACGGCCCCGGCGATCAATGCCGGCAGCGACAGGCCGAACAGCGTCACCACGGGAATCAGGGCGTTCCGCAGCGCATGCCGGAAGTTCACGCGGTTGGCGCTGAGGCCCTTTGCCTTGGCCGTGCGGATGTAGTCCTGGTGCAGCACCTCGAGCATGCTGGCTCGGATGTAGCGCGACCAACCGGCGATGCTCTGGATGGCAAGGCTCGCGACGGGCAACGCCAGGTGCCAGGCGATGTCGAGCGGGTTGCTCTCGACGCGCAGGCTGCTCGTCATGCCGCCGAACGGGAAGACTCGGAACCAGATCGCGCCGATGTAGAGCAGGAACGTGCCGAGCACGAAGGACGGCATCGCGTAGCCGATGGTGGCGAAGGTCGTCACGATCTTGTCGGCCCAGCTGTACTGCTTGACCGCGGCCAGCATGCCGAGTGGTACGGCGATGACGACGGTCAGCGCCAGCGATGTGCCCATCAGCAGCAGCGTGGCCGGCGTGCGCTCGGCGATGAGCTCCAGCACCGGACGCCGATAGGTGATGCTCAGGCCCCAGGCGTCAGGGTTCCAGACCTGGACGTAATTGGTGATCCAGCCGATGAACTGCTCCGGCAGCGGCTTGTTGAAGCCGTAGATCTCGGCCAGTCGATCCAGCACTTCCGGCCGCACGTTCGGCACGCGGAACTGGGCCAGCGGATCACCGGGGGCGAGGTAGACGAGCAGGAATGAGATGATCGCGACGCCAAGCAGAATCGGGATGGCGAGGATGATTCGGCGAATGATGTAGGTGAGCATGTCGCGTTGATCTCGCTGCTGCCCGTCTCCGGGGATGAAGGACGTTCAGTCTAGTCCGAGCCGGCGAAGAATGGTGAGTCGGGCGGATGACGACCATCGGAGATCGTCACCCACCCCGGTCCGAAGATGGATGTGGGGCGGCCGTGGCCGCCCCACATCGCTGAGGAACTACTCCGAGACGGACTTGGCGAGGTGCTCTCGCCTCCAACCCCAGAGCGGCGAATCGAGCTCGAGCGGCCCGTCGTCGTACGTCATGCCGGCGGAGAGACCGTCCGCGTTCACGTTTGACCACGCGAACAGGTACGGCTGCAGCTCCTGCATGCGCGCCTGGTAGTCGAAGTAGATCTGGGTGCGCTCGGCCTGATCCGAGGTGGCAAGGCCCTCCTCGATCAGCCGATCGATCTCGTCATCCTGCAGGCACACGTAGTTGTACGTGTCCGGCTGCTCCTCGTTGGAGCACTGCGAGCTGTGGAACAGCGCGTAGGGATCCGGGTCCACACCGACACCCCAGCCACCGAAGTAGGCGCTCCAGGGCTCGTCCTGCCCCGGTGGGATGTGCGGGTAGGTCAGCGACGGGATCAGGACGGTCTGGAAGTCAGCCGCCTCGACCTGGATGTCGATGCCGCACTCAGCAACCTGCTCGCTGAGCAGGTTCATGAAGTCGACACGGTCCTGCTGGCCGGCGCGGACGAGCACGAGGGCCGACAGCGGCTCCCCATCCTCGTTCACGTAGATGCCATCGTCGCCCATCGTCCAGGTATGGACGGTGGCCGTCTCGATGAACTCCTTGGCAGCGTCAACGTCGCGCTCCACCGGCTTGAGGTCGGTGTTGAACGCCCACGAAGCCGGCGGGATGTCGGCCTCGATCGGCACACCGTTGCCGTCGGTGGCGACGTCCACGAGGTTTGCCTTGTCGATGCAGTACTGCACGGCCTTGCGCAGGTTCACGTCATAGAAGAAGCCCTGCCACTCCTCGCCGCTCGGCAGAGTCGTGGACTCGTGCATGTTGTACTGCAGGTCGTAGTTGCCGAAGTCGTTGTACTCGGCCAGCTGGACATCGCCAGCCTCAACGGCATTCGCGACGGCCGCACGTGCGTCCGGCGTGAGGTCGTTGACCCAGTCGAGCTCACCGGCGGCCAGCGCGTTCGCGGCGACCGCAACGTCGGTGAAGATCGGCATCTCGATGGTCTGGGTGACCGGGGCGCCCTGCCAGTAGTCCTCGAAGGCCGTCAGGACGACGCCCTCAAGACTGACGGAATCGACCTGGTACGGGCCCGAGCCCACCGGGTCGCGGTTGAAGCTGAGCAGCTGGTAGGCGGCGGCGACGGCATCGATGCCCTCGGCCGACAGGCTGTCGGCAACGCTCTGCAGCGGGACGATCAGGCTGTCGGCGAACTCGCACTCACCGGTGCTCGTCTCGTCGACGTCAGCCGTCTCCGGATCGTCCTCGGCAGCGAAGTCCTCGGCCGAGCCGAACTCGACGCCGGCACCCTCGAGGATCGGGGTGGCCTCGTCCGCGGCAGCGGTGCACGCGGCCGGATCCGGCTCCTCGGCGGTCGAGGTCGCGGTCAGCTCGTCGACGATGGCCTGCACGTCCTCGGCGGCGAGGCCCTCGGTGCCGCCCGAGTACTCCTCGAACGCGGCCTCGATGACGGCCTTCGACTCGATGCCGATGCCCGGCAGGATGGTCGTCGCGAACGGCGCATACGGCTCGATCAGCGTGAACTCGACCGTCGAGTCATCCAGGGCTTCGACGCCAGAGGCGAAGTCCGTGAGGCAGACCGACGGGTTGTAGGTGCAGTTCGGGCTGATGGCCAGCTGATAGGTGTACACGACGTCGTCCACGGTGATCGGGTCACCGTTGTGGAAGAACGCGTTGTCGACGATCGTGCAGGTCCAGGTGATCTCGTCCTCGCTGACGTCGCAGAGGTCAGACGCGAGCTGAGGCACCGGGGTCAGGGTGTCGTCGAGCGTGTACAGGAAGTCGTAGATCAGGGCGGTGATGCGGCCCGTCGGAACGTCGGTGTTGGCGTTCGACATGTTGCCGACCTGCGCATCCAGCGCCATCGTGATCGTGTCGGCGAATTCGCCCCCAGTGGGCTCCTCGCCACTCGCCGCGGGCTCCTGGCTTGCAGGCTCCTCGCCGGCGGATTCCGAAGCGCCCGGCTGCTGGCCACAGGCGGCCAGGATCAGCGCCCCGGAGAAGAGGAATGCAAGCGCATTCCACTTGGTCCGTCTCATTGCTCCCTCCAGTGGATGGGGATGGGGAACGGTGTGCGGGCCCTCGATGACGCGCAAAACACATGCGTCCGGCCCGACCGGCCGTTGATTATATCTGCGGTGTCCACCTCCTTGCGCGTCATCTCTCGAGTCGCGGAACGTTAGCAGATGCGCGGGCTCGGCAGCGCGGCAGGCGCATGCCGATATGGAGGCAGACGCACCTCCTCGCATTACGCCTTTCTAACCAACTTACCTCAGCAATCGGCGTTTGGTTCATTCTTTTTCGGCGACTCGCGGCGGTTCGCGATCGCCAGGGCCAGCACGCGACTCCCATCGGCGGCGGTTGCCTCGGCGAGCGGGACGCCGAAGGTGCGCTGGGCGAGCGCGGCGTCGATGCGGCCCGCCCCTCCGGCGGCAACGACCCTTCCATCGTGAAGCAGCAGGGAGCGGTCGGCGAAGGCCGCCGCCAGGTTCAAATCGTGGAGCACCGCGATCACGGTCAGTGGCCGCATCGCGCGCAGACGCTCGAGCATCCGGACCAGGGCGACCTGGTGGGCCAGGTCGAGGTGCAGCGTCGGCTCGTCCAGCAGCAGCACCCGCGGCTCCTGCGCCAGCGCCATGGCGAGCAGGACGCGCTGGCGCTCACCGCCTGACAGCTCGTCGGCGCGGCGATCGGCAAGCTCCGTGGCGTCGGCGTCACGCAGCGCGGCCGCGACCGCGTCGGCATCGCCGGCGTCGGCGCCGAACCAGCTGCGGCCGTGCGGGATCCGTCCCAGGGCGACGAGCTCGGCCACTCGCATGCCTGCGGGAACGTCCGTCGTCTGGGGCAGGACCGCGACGCGGCGGGCGATCTCGGGGCGCGACCAATCGTGGATCGGCCTCCCGAGAAGCCGCACTTCGCCCGCGGTCGCGCGGAGCGTCCCGGCCACGATGCGCAGCAGCGTGGTCTTGCCACTGCCGTTGGTGCCCAGCAGCGCGACCATCTCGCCTGCGTCCACTCGCAGGCTGGCGCCGTCCAGCACGCGACGCCTGCCGCCGACCGCCGGGTAGCCGGCCGACACGCCGATCAGCTCGACCGCCGGATCAGCCACGCAGCACCAGGGAGCGGCGGAGGAGCCACAGGAAGAATGGCGCGCCGATGAGCGCCGTCAGCACGCCGACCGGGATGCCACCCAGCAGCCTGGCTCCCAGGTCTGCCAGGACGAGGAGGACCGCTCCATACACCATGCTGGCCGGCAGCAGGAGCCGATGGTCCGGCCCGAAGGCAAGGCGCAGCAGGTGCGGCACGACCAGGCCGACGAAGCCGATGGTGCCCGACACCGCCACTCCGGCCGAGGTGGCAAGCGCCGCGAGGGCGGTCAGGATGCGCTTCTCGCGCTCGACCTCGAGGCCTAGGAAGGCGGCCTGCTGCTCGCCGAGCAGGAGGGCGTTCAGGCCGCGCCAGCGGACGACCATCAGCGCGAAGCTGACCACGATCAGCGGCCCGGCAAAGGCAAGCCGCGGCCAGCTGGCGCCACCCAGCGAGCCGAGCAGCCAGCTGACGACGGCCGCGAGCCGATCGCCGGAGACGAACATCAGCATCGCGACGCCGGCGGCGAGGAGCGACGAGATCGCGTACCCGGCCAGGAGCAGCGTCACCACCGGCGTGCCGCCCTGGCCGCGCGCGACGGCGTACACCACCAGCACCGTGCCCAATCCGCCGGCGAAGGCGAGGATCTGGACCAGGCCGAGGCCCATCCAGCCGCCCACGGCGAACGGGAGCAGAGCCGGCACGAGGAGGGCGGCGACCGCGCCGAGGGACGCACCGGCCGCGGTGCCGATGATGTACGGATCGGCCATCGGATTCCGCAGCAGCGCCTGGAAGACCGTCCCGGCACAGCCGAGCCCAGCGCCGACCAGCATGCCCGCCAGGACCCGGGGCAGCCGCAGGTCCCACACGATCGTCTCCGACGAAGCCGGCCAGCTCACCGGGCCGATCCCGAGCAGCCGATGCATGACGATCGCGACCGCGTCGCCGAGCGCAACGCCACTCGTGCCGAGGGTGACTCCGACCGCGCCGATGACGATGAGGAGCACCACGCCGGTCCCGAGCACCAGCGACGACCGGCCCAGGCTCGGCCCGAGGGCAATGGGTGGGGCGGCGGCTGCGGCGCGCATCGGTCAGTCGAACCGATCCGGATGGATCGCGCGCGCCAGCGCCTCGAGGCCGTCGACGATACGCGGCCCCGGGCGAGTGGTGACGATGTCATCCGTGTACGGCACGACCCGTCCGTCCGCCACTGCCGACAGGTCGGCCCAGCCCGGACGGGCAGCGACCGCCGTCCGTGCGGCGTCGGCGTCGGCCAGGGTCGGGTCGTACGACGCCGTTCCCAGCAGGATGAGCTGCGGGTCGGCGGCGACGAGATCCTCGGCGCCGATGAGCCCCTGGGCGTCACCGGTGACCGGCTCACCGCCGGCCAGGCCGATGAGCGAGGCGAGGAAGGAGCCCTCGCCCGCGGTGTAGGTGCTGCCCTCGGCGTAGAAGACCTCGTACAGCGTGCGCGGTCGATCGGCATCGGCGACCGCCTCGACGACGGCGTCGACACGATCCTCCATGCCCGCGATCAGCTCGTCGGCGCCGCCCTGCGCGTCGAGCAGCGTGCCGACCAGGCGGATGTCGTCGTACACCTCGTCCAGGGTCTCGGGATACAGCACGAGCACTGGCAGGTCGAGCTCGACCAGTTGTGCGATCACGGCCGATGGCGTGATCTCGTTGCCGGCGGCAATGACGAGATCGGGCTCGGCAGCGACCACCCGCTCGACATCGACCTGGGCATTGATGACCACGTCATCGATATCGGCGACCTCTGCCGGATAGTCGTCGAAGTCGGTCACGCCGACCAGCCGGTCGCACGCCTCGAGGGCGCAGACGATCTCCGTGCTGGACGGCGCGAGGCTGACGATGCGCTCCGGTGGCGCGTCGAGGGTGAGCTCGGTGCCCGCGTCATCGGTCACCGTGACCGGGTATGCGGACGGCGCGGCGCTCGCGGACGGTGGCGTCGTCGCCGGGTGCGTTGACGCCGGCACCGGCGTGGCCGCCGGTGCGCTGCAGGCAGCCAGAAGCAGGGTCAGGAGGGCCGAGAGGAAGAGGAGGGGTGCGCGGTGAGCCATGGCTGATGCCGTTCCCTTTCACACGAGGGTGGTGACATCGCGATCGGGCTGGTCGACCTGGCTCCCGGCTCCATCGATGGAGCGCGGATACAGTAGCGGGACTGCGCCGGCATCTCACCGGCTTCGCCATTTATCCGTCCGCCTTTCGGGGACGGCACCTGTCGCTTCGTCTTCGGTTGACGGCGCGATCGTAGCACTCAGCCCCGTCAGGCGCGGACCTCCGCGGGCGGGCTGGGCGACATGCTCGCCTCTCCACGGATCTCGGCCGCGACGCGGTCGCGGAGCTCGGTCGACGCGAACGACAGGTAGGCATCGGTGTCGCCCTGGCGCAGGTGCACCGCGGGAGCGCTGGTCGCGACGCGGTACAGGCGGCCGATGTCGACGCGCACGTCGTCGGAGGCGTGCGCGATGGAAACCAGCGCCGACTGGTCGCGTTCGTGGAGGACGAGCCGATCGGACTCGCCGCGCGCCTCCGCCAGGAAGCGCTCCTCCGCCTCGCGACGCGACAGGTCACGCGGCAGAAGCCCGTACCGCCACATGCGCAGCGCCAGGTCGGGGATCGATAGCCGCTCGATCGCGCCCGGGCTGCCGTCGAGGACCAGGGGCCGGGTCGATCGGGCCAGGCGACCGGTGATGACGAGGTCGACTCCCTCGCCGGGCTGCAACGACCGCCCCGGGCTGACCGCGGCGCGTCC
>JAICRD010000219.1 GCA_025937535.1 Chloroflexota bacterium
CGTGGCGCACTGCCCGGCATCGAACCTGTTCCTGTCGAGCGGGATGATGCCGCTGGGCGCGTACCGCGCCGCCGGCATGCTGGTCGGGCTGGGCAGCGACGTCGCGGCCGGCCCCGAGGTCTCGATCTTCAGCGCCATGCGCGCCGGCGCCGCCACGCAGCGCGCGCTGGAGCTGACGGGACGCGCGGACCCGGCCGGCGCGTTGCGACCGCTCGACTGGCTTCGGATGGGCAGCCTCGGTGGTGCCGTGGCGCTCGGCCAGGACGACCGCATCGGCTCGCTCGAAGCCGGCAAGGAGGCCGATCTCATCGCCGTCGACCCGCGCTTCACGACGCCGCTGCCCGGCGATCACCTGCCCGAGCCGGCGGAGGACGTGGCCAGCCGACTGATCTTTCGGCCGCATCCGAACATGGTGCGCGCGGCGTGGGTGAGGGGGCGCTTGCTCGCCGGGCCACCGGGGCTGGACGCCATCGGCTAGGCTACGGCGATGGATCGAATCATCCAGCTGCTGATCAACGCGGCCGCCCTGTACGCGGCGGTGTTCGTCGTCCCGAACCTCGACTTCGACTTCGGGCCCGAGGGCGCGTGGTGGAAATTCCTGCTGGTCGCGTTCATCTTCGGGCTGGTCAACACCTTCCTGAAGCCGATCCTGCGCATCCTGACCCTGCCGATCACCTTCATGACGCTCGGGCTCTTCCTGCTCGTGCTGAACGCGCTGCTGCTCATGCTGGTCGGCGCCATCTCGGCCGATCTGTCGCTCGGCCTGACGGTCGGTGACTTCCTGGCCGCGCTGCTCGGTTCGATCGTGATCAGCGTCGTCGGCTTCGTCCTCTCGATGGTCGTCGGCACCTCCCGGATCGCCGGCCGCGTCGTCTGAGCGGTCCCGACAACCGATCGATGGAGCGCGCCCCATGGGCGGCCGGCCTCCTGTTCGGCCTGTCGCTCGCCATCCTCGTCACCCTTGCCGGGCCGCTGCTCCTGTTCAACCCGTGGTTCACGTCGGCGCTGCAGGCTCGTCACGGTGTGGCGGCGGCGCTCTCGACGACCACGCCCGAGGTCGACCGGGTGACCGGCGAGATCCTGGGTGACCTCTACGCCGATGGACCATTCGATGCGGCGCTCTCCGGCGACGAGCCGCTGCTGAACGAGCGCGAGCGCTCCCACATGCACGATGTCGCCGTGCTGGTCCGCATCCTCCTCGGCGTCCTGGTCATGGCGCTCGTCGTCGGCGGCGTCGCGCTCGCCTGGCTGCGCAGGGAGCCCGGGCGCATCGGGCGCATCATGCTGGTGGCCGGCGGCCTCATCGGCGGCATCGCGATCGTCCTGGCGGGCATCTTCGCCGTCGCCTTCGAGCCAGCCTTCCTCGTCTTCCACGAGCTGTTCTTCCCGCCGGGGACGTACCTGTTCGAGCCCGGATCGAAGCTCATCACGCTCTTCCCGGAGGGCTTCTGGTTCGACGCGGCACTTGCCGCGGGCGCGACCATCGTCATCGCAGCGGTGCTCGTCACCCTCATCGGATTTCGCCTCTGGCGGCGCGAGGCGCCGCCTGCATCGGCCTGATCTAGACTCAGCCGATGGGTCACGGATGGAGGATCGGCCGCGTTGCCGGCATCGAGCTGGCGATTCATCCGAGCTGGCTGGTCATCGCGTTCCTGGTGACCTACTCGCTCGCGGTCGGCGCCTTCCCGAGCCAGTACCCGGGATGGCCGACGAGCCAATACTGGGTCGTCGCCGCCGCCACGGCGGCCCTCTTCTTTGGCTCGGTGCTGGCGCACGAGCTGTCGCACGCCCTGGTCGCGCGTCGCTTCGGCCTGAAGGTCGAGGGCATCACGCTGTTCATCTTCGGTGGCGTCACCACCATCGACAGCGACTCGCGCACGCCGCGCGAGGAGGCGTTGATCGCCATCGCCGGGCCGGCGACGAGCATCGGCATCGGGCTCGCGCTCCTCGCGGTCGACGTGGCAGTCGGCCAGCCGCAGATCGGCGCGCTCGTGGGCTGGCTCGGGTTCATCAACCTCGCGCTTGGCGCCTTCAACCTCATTCCGGGCTTCCCGATGGACGGCGGCCGCGTGCTTCGTGCGCTCCTGTGGCGGCTGCGCGGTGATCGGCTGCTGGCAACCCGCAACGCAGCAGCGGTCGGGCGCGCGCTCGCCTATCTGCTGATCGGCTTCGGCGTGTTCATCGCCCTTCAGCCGGGTGGCGTGTTCAACGGCATCTGGCTGGCGCTCATCGGCTGGTTCCTGTCGAATGCCGCCGAGTCGACCGCCGTGCAGGCCGGCGTCGAGCGCAGCCTGCGAGGCGTGAAGGTGCGCGACGCCATGGTCGACAGCCCACCCGAGGTGTCGCCGAACGAGTCGGTGGCCGAGCTCGTGAACGAGCGGATGCTGCGCGGCGAGCACCGCTCCTACCTCGTCCGCTACGAGGATGGCGGGCTGGCCGGGCTCGTCACGTTGGGCGATGTGCGGCGGCTGCCGCGCGAGCAGTGGTCGGACGCGCGCGTGACTGACATCATGACCCGCTACGCGGACCTGGCCACCATCGGCCCGGACGAACCGCTCGCCGACGCGCTGCGCCTGACCGAGGAGCGCGAGGTCGGCCAGCTGCCGGTCATCGGCGACGACCCCCGCATGCCGCTCGGTATGGTCACCCGGCGCGGCATCCTGCGCCTCATCGATGCCCGCATGAAGCTCGGGCTCTGACGCCGATGCTCTCGCTGGACGACGCGCGCGGCCAGCTCCTCGAGCGCGTCGTTCTCGCTCGTGGCGAGACCGTCTCGATCATCGATGCCGTCGGCCGGGTCCTTGTCGATCCACGCGTGGTGGCCGCCGTCGACGTGCCAGCCTTCGCGAACTCGGCAATGGACGGCTTCGCCATTCGCGCGGCCGATGCGCCGGGTCCGCTGCGGCTCACCGGCGAGGTGGCTGCCGGTGCGTCGTCGCTCCCGTCGGTGAAGCCCGGTGTCACCGTGCGGATCATGACCGGTGCGCCGATGCCGCCCGGCGCCGACACGGTCGTCCCAATCGAGGAGGCAGTCGAGGCCGCCGATGGTGTGACCGTGCCGGCCATCGTTGCTTCGGGTGCCCACGTCCGCCCCGCGGCGCATGACACGCGGGCCGGCGACGAGGTCTGCCTGCCGGGCCAGCTCACGCCGGCCGCCATCGCCGTGCTCGCCTCGCTGGGGATCGGGTCGGTCGAGGTTCGACGCCGCCCCATGGTGGCGGTGCTGTCGACGGGCGACGAGCTTGCCGGTCCCGGCGACGACCTCCGACCTGGACAGATCCATGACGCCAACACTCCTGC
>JAICRD010000088.1 GCA_025937535.1 Chloroflexota bacterium
AGCGCGACGCGCGCCGCCGCGGCGACGGCGTCCCAGCGCTCGATCGTCATGGCCGCGACGGCCTCGCGCTGCGTGAACGGAATCGCCGGCGCGTCGGTGGTGAGGCGGCCGATGACCTCATCGGCTTCGAGTGAGCCGGAGTCGCGCAGCTCCAGGACGCGGACGACGCGGCGCGACATGGTGTCGAAGGCGAGAAGCTGATCCTCCTGGTTGTCGGTGGGTGACTTGATGGTCGAAGTCACCGGCCGCACCTCGTCGGCGGCCGCGTCCTTGGCCTCCTCCGTGCGACTCGGCGAGACGAACGTCTGATCGCGCTGCGCCCGGATGTCGCGCGGGGCGATCTGACCGACCTCCAGGTTCTCCTGGCCAAGCGTGATGTTCGCCGACAGCACGAAGAACAGCGCCGTCGCGATGATCCCGACCACGATCAGCGCTCGCGCCATCGCGCCCTGACCCGGGCGGCCGTCGGTCTCGGCGAGTGTGCGTGGGATGAACATGGGCTACTTCTCGGCCAGCAGGCGGCGCACGACGTCGCTCACCACTCGACCATCGGCGCGTCCCTTCGTGCGTGGAGAGAGCGTGCCCATGACGCGGCCCATGTCGGACGGCGACGAGGCGCCCGTCTCGGCGATGGCGGCTCGGGCCAGCGAGACGATCTCGTCCTCGGAGAGCTGCTCCGGCAGGAACTCGGCCAGGATGGCCGCCTCGGCCTCCTCGGCCGCGGCGCGGTCCTCGCGGCCGGCGTCGCGGAACATCGCGATGCTCTCGCGGCGCTGCTTCACCTGCTTGCTCAGGACATCGACGACCTCCTCGTCGGTGAGGTCGCGGCCGCGCGCGATCCGCTGGTTGTGGGCAGCCGCCATCGCCATCCGGAGCGTTTGGGTTCGCTGCTCGTCGCGTGCGCGCATCGAATCGCGCATCGCCGACTCGAGACGCTGCTGGAGGGTCAGGGAAGTGGCGTCCGGCGTCATCGGTCTCGCTGGGTCCTCCGCTGCGCCGGGTCGGTATCGGTTTGAGGCTGGCGTCTGGCTATGCGCGCGAGGTTGCCTTGCGCTTCTTGGCTTCCTTGCGCTTTCGCTTCACGCTGGGCTTCTCGTAGTGCTCGCGGCGTCGTGCCTCAGCCAGGATTCCCGACTGCTGGATCTTCTTGTTGAATCGACGCAGCGCGCTCTCGAACGTCTCGTTCTCGCCCACGCGGACTTCTGCCAAACGTCTCGCCTCCTTCCCGCTTCGAAAGTCGTGCCGATATGGACGTGGCGGGCCGACCCGCCGGGCACGCAAGCCGGTGCAGGGTAGCAGCGGGGCCGATGAGGGTCAATCGGCGTCAGCCGGGTGGCCAGCCCATGGTGCGTCCGCCCAGCAGGTGGAAGTGCAGGTGGAAGACGGTCTGGCCTGCGTCAGGGCCGACGTTCGTCACGACCCGATATCCGTTCGCCAGCCCTGCCTCATCGGCAAGCCGGCTGGTTACCTCGAAGAGGCGCGCCAGGATCGGTCCATCCGCCGCTCCGAGCGCGTGGGCATCGGGAATGTGGCGGCGCGGGATGACCAGGACATGGGTCGGCGCCTGCGGGTTGATGTCGCGGAAGGCGACGACGTCGTCGTCCTCGTGCACGCGGTCGGACGGAATCTCACCGGCCACGATGCGGCAGAACAGGCACTCCGGGTCGCGGTCGTCCACCCGGGCAGCCTAGGCGAAGTCGCCGGTCCGCGACAAGATCACCGATGCGGCCGCCGCCGCCACGGACTGCGAGCGCAGGATTCGCGGTCCGAGCCCCGCCAGCCGGGCGCCGGCTGCCTGCGCCTGGGCCAGCTCCGCTGGGGTGAAGCCGCCTTCGGGACCGATGATCACGCTCGGTGGCGCCTCGAGCCCCGACAGTCGCTCGCCGCCGTGACGCTCGTAGAGGAGGACGCTCCCGCGCTCGACGGCTTCGACCAGCTGGACCGGGGGCTCGACGCCGGGCACGATCGCCCGCTCCGACTGCTCTGCCGCCTCGCGCGCGATCGCGTGCAGGCGCTGGAGCTTGCGGTCGGAGAGATCGCGCGCCACGCAGCGCTCGGTGACCACCAGGCGGAAGCGGCTGACGCCGATCTCGGTCGCCCGCCGCACGACCTCCTCCAGGGCGTCGCCCTTGAGGAGCGCCTGCACCACCGTCAGCCGATGGCGCGGCTCGCCGTGGACCGCCGTCCGCTCCTCGACGACGCAGTCGCCACCCTCGAGGCGACATCGGGCGGCGCTGCCATCGCCCGGCAGAAGCACGATCCGATCGCCATCTCGCAGGCGCAGGACCGTCCGAACCTGCCGCGCGATCGAGCCGGGCAACGAGAAGCGATCGCCGACCATGTCGCCGGGGGCGACGAAGAAGCGGTGCAGCGTCATGAGGCGTGGGCCAGCGCGAGGCTCACCCACTCCGACTCGTCGCGGCGCTGAATGACCCGCAGCCCGACGGCCTCCATCGCGGCGATCACCTCGTCAGCGCGTGTTTCGATGATCCCGCCGGCAATCAGCGTCCCGCCGGGCTCCAGATGCGCGGCCAACCGTGGAGCGAGCTCGACCAGCACCGCTGCCACCAGGTTCGCCAGGACGAGGGGGAATCGCTCCGCCGCGACGGGGTCGAGGCTGCCAGCACGCGCCTCGAGGGGACCGGCGAGGCCATTGCGTTCTGCGTTCGCGCGGGTCGCGTCGATCGCGAGTGGATCGGTGTCGACGGCGACGACCCGTTCGGCTCCGAGCCGGAGCGCCGCCAGGGACAGGATCCCCGAGCCGCAGCCGACGTCGAGGACGCGGGCCGGCATCGGCGCCACCTCCTGGAGCAGCTCGAGGCAACCTCGCGTCGTCGGGTGCAGCCCGGTGCCGAACGCCATGCCGGGATCCAGCGTGATCGCCACTTCGCCATCCTGCGGCTCGTCGGCCGCCCACGAGGGGACGATCGCCACGCGGCCGATGCGCTGCGGCACGTAGTGCTCCTTCCAAGCATCGGTCCAGTCGGCGTCGTCGACGTGGCGCACGCGGAGCGCGCCGACCGGTCGGAGGCCGAATGCCTGCAGGTGCCAGAGCGCCCGCTCGGTCTCCTCGATGAGCGCGCCGTTGTCGCCGTCGGGGGCGACGTGCGCCGTGACGATGAACGGGGCGCTCGGGTCGGCACGAGCGGAGAGCTCGTCACCGGGATCGCGGATGAGGCGCGTCGGCTGGACCGCGGTGCCATCGGCGACGCGGCCGAGGATCTCGGAGACGGCCTCGACGGCCTCCACATCGGCCTCGACGCTCAGCTCCAGCCAGCGCATCGGCGGGCTAAGTGAAGAGGTCGCGCAGACGATCGAACACCGAGGCGCCGCTCTTCGGCAGGGACGCCGGCTCGCTGATCTCGTTGAGCTCGGTGAGCAGCTCACGCTCGCGCTTCGACAGCTTCGACGGCACGACGACGTTCACGATGACGTGGAGGTCGCCGCGACCCGCGCCGCGCAGGCGTGGCACGCCCTTGCCGCGCAGGCGCACCTCGTGGCCCGACTGGGCACCGCCGGGGATCTCGATCTCCTCGCTTCCCTCGACCGTTGGCACGCTGAGGGTCGCACCGAGCGCGGCCTGCGGGAAGGTGATGGGCAGCTCGTGGTAGAGCTCCGTGCCACGCCGCATGAGCTGCGGGTGCGCGCGCACCTTGACCGCGACGTATAGATCGCCCTTCGGGCCGCCGCGTGGTCCAGCCTCGCCTTCGCCCTCGAGCGCGATGCGCTGACCGTCGTCGATCCCGGCCGGGATGCTGACCTGGAGAGTGCGTTCCTCGCGCACGCGGCCGTCACCGCCGCACTCGGTGCACGGCGTCGCGATGATCCGGCCCTCGCCGCGGCAGCGCGGGCACGCCACGATGTTCACCATCTGCCCGAGGATGGTCTGCGCCACCCGGCGCTGCTCGCCCGTGCCGTTGCAGTCCGGACACGTCTCCGGCTCGGTGCCCGGCTCGCCGCCGGCGCCCTCGCAGCGCGGGCACGTCACGAGCGTCGGGAAGTGGATCTCCTTGGTGACCCCGAACACCGCCTCGGCGAACTCGATCGTCAGGTCGTAGCGCAGGTCGGCCCCTGCCACGACGCGCTGACGGCGCCGGGTGCCGGCCGGTGCGCCGCCGAAGAACGCGTCGAAGATATCGCCGAATGGGCCGAAGCCACCACCGAAGCCCTCGAAGCCACCGGCCGCGGCCCCCTCGACACCGGCGTGGCCGAACATGTCGTACGCGCTCCGGCGCTGGCGGTCGGACAGCACCCGATACGCCTCGTTCAGCTCCTTGAACCGCTCCTCCGCGCCATCGCCCTTGTCGACATCGGGGTGGTGGCGCTGGGCGAGGCGACGGAAGGCGCGCTTGATCTCGGCCTCGTCCGCATCGCGCGGCACGCCGAGCACGTCGTAGTAGTCGCGTTTGACCGCCATGGCGGCGGCATCATACCAATTGGCACTCTTGTGTTGCGAGTGCCAGAGCGGTGGACAACTCACCTGGGTCTGTCCACAGTTCAAGACTCTTGAACACTGTGGCCGGCATCGCCCGGAAATGCTGCCACTCTCTGTCAGGATCGGCGGCTAGGATCGGCCGCACATGGCAACCGTTCAGATCTCCGCCGACCACGCGCGCCGCTTCCTGGTGTCGCGGCACCTCCTCGCGCCCCCACGCTCGCTTCCGGCCGAGCCGGATTCGGTCCTGGCGGCCGTCGAACGGCTCGGCCTCCTCCAGTTCGACCCGCTCGAAGTGCCAGGCGCCCGCAATCACGACCTCGTGCTCCACGCGCGCATTCGGAACTACCGGCGCGAGTGGTGCGAGCAGTGGCTGTACGGGCCGGATCGGCGCTTGATCGAGCTCTACAACAAGAGCCTCAACATGGTGCCGATGCACGAGCTGCCGCATTACCGCATCAGCTGGCAGCGCAACGCACCCGAAGTCGACAACGGGATCCTGAAGGAGCAGGCCGATGTGGCCCAGGCCATCCTCCGCCGCCTGAGGAGCGATGCGCCCCTCTCGACCGCGGCCTTCAGCGAGCACGGCCATGCCGTCGATTGGTGGTGGGCACCGACCCGCGCCAGCCGGGCCGTCATGGAGGCGCTGTTCGTCACCGGGCGCATCGGCATCGCGCGACGCGATGGCAACCGGCGCTACTACGACCTCATCGAGCGGCTCGTGCCCCGGGACCTCCTGGCGCTCAAGGAGACGGAGGAAGACGCCATGACGCACCGCCTTCTCAGCCGATTCCGAGCTGTCGGGCTGACCACGCCGGTCGGCACCCAGGCCGAGGTCATGTACAGCGCCGGATCGACCGCCGAGCGCAAGCGACGCACCGACCGGCTCGTCGCCGAGGGGCGGCTGACTCCGGTCGATGTCGATGGGCTCAGATATACGCGCTACATCATCGCCAAGGAGGAGCCGATCCTCGAGCACACGGCCGATCCCGGCTCACTGCCGGCGCCGGCCATCAGCTTCCTCGCGCCGCTCGATCCGTTGATCTGGGATCGGCGCATGCTCCGCGAGCTGTGGGGGTTCGACTACCTCTGGGAGGTCTACGTGCCGGAGCCGAAGCGGCGGTGGGGCTACTACGTGCTGCCGATGCTCTTCGGCGATCGCTTCATCGGCCGCATCGAGCCGCGACTCGACCGCAAGTCAAAGACGCTCGCGATCCTGGGGATCTGGTTCGAGCCCGAGTTCTCGCCGATGGATGACGCTGGCTTCATCCCTGCCCTCCGCGATGCCGTCGAAGCCTACCGGTGCTTCGTCGGCGCGACGAAGGTGACGTGGCCACGCACCCGTCCCGGCCGCGATGTCGCCGGCGCCCTACGCCGTCTGGCCGCCTGACCGCGTCAGCAGCCAGATGTGGCCGAACGGGTCGCGAAATTTCGCGCTCTGGATCGGCATCGACGGATCGGTCGGCTGACGAATCGCCGTCGCGCCCGCCGCGATTGCGCGCTCGAAGACCCCGGCCACGTCATCGGTCTCGAGGTCCAGGTAGACCGGCGTGCCACCGATCCGCATCGGTCCATGGATGCCCTCGTAGTGCACGTGCTCGTCGCCGATGAAGAGCGGCGAGCCGCCGATGCGGATCTCGGCGTGCGCGATGCGCCCCGCCCCACCGGTCATGCGCGAGGTCTCCTCGGCGCCCAGCACGCTGCGGTACCAGTCGATGGCGTTCGCCGCGCCGTCGATGATGAGGTACGGCGTGATGCTCCCGGTCATCGGTCGAAGTCGAAGTCGACGATGAGCGGCGCGTGGTCGGACGGGATGCCCGGATAGGTCGAGGGCTTGCGCGCCTCGCGATCTCGCTCCGCCGCGACGGCGCGAGCGGCCAGCGGCGGCGTGACATACACGTGGTCGATGCGCATGCCGAAGTTCTTGTGGAAGTGCCCGGCACGGTAGTCCCACCAGCTGAAGAAGCCCGGCTCCGGGTGGAACTGGCGGACGATGTCGACCATCCCCCACTCGCGCAGCTTCGCCACCGCCGCGCGCTCGCGCGGCGACACGTGCGTGCCCCCGTGCGCGGCCTGCGCATCCCAGACGTCGATGTCCTCCGGGGCAACGTTGTAGTCGCCGCAGATCGCGAGCTCCGTCGTCGGGTCGTTGTCGTCCAGCCAGACCGATAGCCTCGCCAGCCACTCGAGCTTCTCGAGATAGAACTCCGAGTCGACGACTCGGCCGTTGGGCACATAGATGGAGGCCACGCGGATCGGTCCGCAGGTGGCGGCCAGGAAGCGGCCGCCGTCATCGGTCCAGTCGTCGCGGACCGGCAGGCCGGCCACGACATCGGCGATGCCGATGCGCGACGCGATGGCAACGCCATTCCACCGGCCGGGGCCGTGATGGACGAGGTCGTAGCCGAGGGCGCGAAAGTCCATCAGCGGCGCCTGGGCATCTGTCAGCTTCGTCTCCTGGAGACAGAGCACGTCGGGTTCGTGGCGCTCCGTCCACGCCAGGACACGGTCCAGGCGGGCCTTCAGGGAGTTGACGTTCCAGGTCGCAAGACGCATCGGATCCGAGTCTAGCGGTGCCTATACTCGCGCACGACACCGTGCCCCTCGAGACCGCATCGGAGGAGGACCCATGTTCAGCGGATTCCGCGAGTTCATCATGCGCGGCAACGTCGTCGACCTCGCCGTGGCGGTCGTCATCGGCACCGCGTTCGGCGCGGTCATCACGTCCTTCGTCACCGACATCCTGACGCCGTTGCTCGGCGTGTTCGGCCTTCCCAACTTCGCCGAGCTTTCCTTCAGCGTCGGCAGGGCGACCGTGAACTACGGCCTCTTCCTGAATGCGTTGCTCGCGTTCCTGCTCATCGCGGCAGCCATCTACTTCTTCGTCATCGCGCCGCTCAACGCGCTCGAGGAGCGCCGGCAGCGGGGTGGAGAAGAGACGCCGACCACGAAGACCTGCACCGAGTGCGCGTCGGAGATCCCATTCGTCGCGCGCCGCTGCCCGATGTGCACGCAGCCCCAACCGACGAGCTGAGCTCCCGACCGGACCCGATGGATGGCGGTGCCATGGGGCCAGATACCAACCACCGTCGACGTAGGCAAGTCGGCTGCCCAGATCGGTGTCCTGGAGACCGATCCATCCGTCAAAGCCATGGGGTCGTTGGCACCTGACCAGCCTTCGGCACTGCGCCGCGCCTAAGGCGATCGTGGTTGGTAGCTGACGATCCTTCGAGTGGTCGTTCGCGCAGAACCGAGCGGGACCTGACGGCGTGCGGCATACGGAGAGGCCGGACCTCGCGGCCCGGCCTCGCCCTAACGCTGACCCGGAGGAGTGACGCGCGTCAGACCTCCTTGTACTCGCCCTCGATCGTCTCCCCCTCGTCCTCGGCGGGCGCGTCCTGGTCGCCGGACGGACCGGCGCCATTGCCACCGTCGCCACCTTCCGGCCTTGGCTCGTAGGCCTTGGTGCCGATGCGCTGGAGCACCTCGGCAAGCTGCGACTTGGTCGAGTCGATGACGCCGGTGTCCTCGCCCTTGAGCGCCTCGCGAACGGCGTCCATGCGCGTGTTGACCTCGGCCTTCTCCTCGTCCGACAACTTGTCGTCGAGATCCTTGAGCAGCCGCTCGCCCTGGTAGACCAGCGCATCGGCCTCGTTGCGCGACTCGGTCGCCGCGCGACGCGCGCGGTCCTCCTCGGCGTGCTCGGCCGCCTCGCGCACCATGCGGTCGACGTCGTCCTTGGCGAGCATCGAGGAGGCGGTGATCGTCACCTTCTGCTCCTTGTTCGTGGCCTTGTCCTTGGCGGCCACGTTGAGGATGCCGTTGGCGTCGATATCGAAGGTGACCTCGATCTGCGGCACGCCGCGGGGGGCCGGCGGAATGCCGTCGAGGCGGAACGTCGCCAGCTTCTTGTTGTCGGCGGCCATCTCACGCTCGCCCTGGAGGACGACGATGTCGACCGACGGCTGGTTGTCCGACGCGGTCGAGAAGATCTGCGTGTGCGACGTCGGGATGGTCGTGTTGCGGTTGATCATCTTGGTCGCCACGCCGCCCATGGTCTCGATACCGAGTGACAGCGGGGTGACGTCGAGGAGCAGGACGTCCTTGACCTCGCCGGCGAGGACGCCGGCCTGGATGGCGGCGCCGATGGCGACGACCTCGTCGGGGTTCACGCCCTTGTTCGGGTCCTTGCCGGTCATCGACTTCACGAGCTCGACGACGGCCGGCATGCGGGTGGACCCGCCCACGAGGATCACGTG
>JAICRD010000007.1 GCA_025937535.1 Chloroflexota bacterium
CGCAGCATGACCGGCGCCTCGATCCTGCCGCGGTCGGTGCCCGTACGCCCCTTCGGCGTCACGCGGAAGGCCGGCGTCCGCGTGGTGAAGAGGGTCGTGGTCGCGATCAGGTTTGGCGGCATGCGCACGAGGTCGAAGATGATCGACAGGACCGGCCGATACGCACCGCGACCGAGGAGGTACAGCGCGGCCTGCTGGAGCAGGTAGGTGGCGGCGAAGGCGGCCGCGAACGTGGCGCCGTCGGCGATGATCGGGATCCTGCCGGTGAGCAGGACGAGCGGCGGCAGCAGCAGGAACCCAAGCGTCCGCCAGGAGTCGAACCAGCCGAGCAGGGTGGCAGCGTAGGCGAGCCGCTGGCCGATGGTCAGGCCGGGCGCCACGAAGGGGTTCTCGACGCGCAGGACCTGCATGGCTCCCGTGCCCCAGCGGTTGCGTTGGAGCTGGTACTGCGCCGCGTCATCGGCGGCCAGGCCCCGTGCCAGGACCTCGTTGTGGTAGACGGTCTTCCAGCCGCGCCGATGGAGGCGAATGGTGGTGTGGATGTCCTCGGTGATGGTCTCCGTCGCGGCGCCCCCGACCTCGCGCAGCGCGGACACGCGCACGACCGCACCCGTCCCGCACCAGAAGGCGGCGTTCCAGCGATTCTTCCCCGGCTGCAGCAGCCGGTAGAAGAGCGACTGCTCGTGGAAGGGCTGCCCGTAGGCGGTGCCCGACCCGTGCTCGAAGCTGGTGACGTTGTAGAAGTCCTGCGGCGTCTGCACCAGTGCGACCTGCGGGTCCCCGAAGTAGCCGATCGTCGCGGTCAGGAAGTCCGGCGAGGCGACGTGATCGGCGTCGAGGATGGCGATGAGGTCGGCATCGATCACGCCGAGCGCGTGGTTGATGTTCCCCGCCTTGGCGTGCTCGCGACTGGGCCGAGCGAGATAGTGCGCGCCGAGCGCCTCGGCGAGCTCGGCGACCTCGGGTCGGTTGCCATCGTCCAGCAGCCATGTCTCGTGGACAGGTTCGAGCGCGGTCGCGGCGGCGACCGTCGGCAGGAGGATCTCCGGGCCCTCGTTATAGGTTGGAATGAGGACCGCGATGCGTGGCCGGCGCCGTGGCGCGCGGCGTGCCGGCCGCCGGTCGACGTCCCACAGGCTGAACGTGAAGAGGGCCAGGCCGACGGCCGCGTGAATCTCGAGGGCCAGCATGGGCACGCCGATGAACCACGCGTCGAGGTTGACCGTGAACAGCGCGCGCCACGCCAAATACGCCCCGGTCGCCACCAGGGCGGCGATCGAGACAGCGCGGATCAGGAGGAGGCGTCGCGGGCCCTCGGGGAGGGGAAGCTGCCCGCGGCGACGCATCGTGCGTGCCACGCCGCGCACGACACCATGCGCAGGACCATCGGGCCATGAGCCGATGGTCCGGTCGCGGCCGGTACCCTACGCGACCGTCACGTCGATGGCGTGGTAGCCACGGGCGCCATCCGGCGGTGGCGGCGTGCGGCGCTCCTCCTGCACCTCGCCCTGACCGTCGGTCGCGCGCACTCGGAGCGCGTGGGCACCCGCCACGGCGTCCCAGCGATACAGCCACTGGACCCAGGTGGCGTCGGAGATCGGGACGCTCAGCTCGGCATCGGCCCAGTCGCCCTCGTCGACCTGCACCTCGACCTTGCTGATGCCTCGATCTGGCGCCCAGGCGACGCCGGCGACGGCGGTCGAACCAACCGGCAGGCTCGCGCCGGAACGCGGGACGTCGATGCGCGACTGCGTCAGGATCGGCCCCTGCTTGGCCCAGCCGAGCGGAACCCAGTACGCATCGAACGCATCGAGCGTGGTGAGCTCGATCTCGGTCAGCCACTTCGTCGCGCTGACGTAGCCGAACAGCCCCGGCACGATCAGCCGCGCCGGGAAGCCGTGGTCGGCGGGCAGCGGCTCGCCGTTCATGCCGACCGCGACCATCGCCTCGCGCTCCTCGGCGAGGGCGTGGACCGTCGGAAAGCCAACGGTGAAGCCATCCACCGAGCGGCCGACGATCTGCGTCGCGTCGGGCGCCACGCCCGCCCGCTCCAACAGCTCCTTGAGCCGCACGCCGCGCCACAGGGCGTTGCCCACGAGGTCGCCACCCACCTCGTTGCTGACGCACGCGATCGTCACGTACTGCTCGATGAGCGGCAGGGCCACCAGCTCGTCGTAGGTGAGCTGGAACGGGCTGTCGACCATCCCGGTCACGACAAGGCGCCAGGTCTCCAAGCGTGGGCGCGGGACGAGCAGCGCCGTGTCGATGCGGTAGAACCGTTCGTTTGGCGTGACGAGCGGCGTGATGCCCGCCACGTCAAGGCTGGCTCCCGCGGGCGGAGGCGGCGCCGTCGCGTCAGGTGCCGGCAGCGCGCCCGCCTGCGGAACGGCACCCTCGCGCGCCTGCGCCAGGAGGGTCCTGCCGAGAACGCCGCCGGTGGCGGCCGCGCCGATCACCGCGATCGAGGTGCCGATGAAGCGGCGCCGGCCCCAGGCCGGCATCTCGGCCACCGGTGGCGTCATGCGTCGGGCGGCTAGGCGCAGCAGCCAGCGCAGCGCGAACCAGGCCACCAGCGACGCCACCAGCGCAACGACGATGGCGAGCAATGGCTCCGCGAGCGGATCACGCAGGCCGGCGCCCAGTGCCAGCAAGCCGAAAACCGTGATCCCGAGGGTCGCAACGACCGGCCTGGTGCGGGACGCGATGGCGATCCCCGCCGCGGCCGCCAGGGCGACCGCAATCACGACCAGGTTGAGGATGAGCTTGTCAGCCAGGCCGAACAGGTCGACCACCAGCTGCTTGGCGCCCGGCGGCTGGAGTGCGATGACGAGGTCGCCGACCGCGATGATGGGGCTGGGCGCACCCGGCAGGAGGCCCGCGACGAGCTCGGCGATCCCCAGGGCGAGCCCGCCGGCCGCCAGGCCGGCCAGGGCCGCGTCGCGACGAGATACCAGCGGCGTTGCTGACTCGGCGGGGACCATGGCTCTCCATACGTCGGCGGTTGCGGAGTCTCGATCGTACGGCACCCGTCTTGCTCTGACAGCGGACGTGGCCGGTTTGATCTGGATCAGCGACCGCGACCCGGGCATCCGAGCCTTCTTCGCGGACGTGATGCCGGAGGCGGAGGTCCTCGCCCCCGACGAGCTCACCGCCCGCTTTGCGCTCGGTCAGCGCCCCGATGCGCTCATCGTCGACGGGACACAGCTGCTCGAGCTGCCACCCGAACAGCGCGCCTCCGTCCTCGCGCTGCGCCGCGTGCTCATCTGTACCGGCATGCTGCTCGCCTCGATGCCACTGAACCTCGTGTCGGGTCCCGGGATTGCGGTCTTGGCCAAGCCGTTCTGCGTCGAGGATCTCGAAGCCGCGATCGACTGGCTGCGTGGCGCCCCAACCGCGCAGCTCGACGTCTCGGTGCCGATGGCGGCCTTCCTCGACCGCCCGCGGCGGCCGCGCCGGCGCCAGCCGGCACACTGAGCCTCGGGCCTATGATCGGGTCATGACGGAGCGGATCGACCTGCGCTCGGATACGGTCACGCTGCCATCGGTGCCGATGCGGCAGGCGATGGCCGAGGCAGAGGTCGGCGACGACCAGTACGGCGAGGACCCATCGGTCAATCGGCTTCAGGAGGAAGTCGCCGCCCTCCTCGGAACCGAGGCCGCCCTGTTCCTGCCGAGCGGCACGATGGCCAACCAGGTCGCCCTGCGCAGCCTCACCCGACCCGGGGACGACGTGCTGGTGCCCACCGAGGCGCATGTCGTCTTGCACGAGACCGGCGCGGCGGCCGCGAACTCCGGCGTGCAGTTGTCCACCATCGGTTCCAGGGGCATCTATGGCGCCGATGACGTCGCAGCGGCCATCAAGCCACCCGGTCACATCTTCTATCCGCCGACCACGCTGCTGGTGGCGGAGAACACCCATAACCGCGCCGGAGGCGTCGTCTTCCCGGCCGATGCGCTGCGCGCGGCGCTCGCGATCGCTCGCGAGCATGGGTTGCACGCCTATCTCGATGGCGCCCGCCTGCTCAATGCGTCGGTCGCGAGCGGCACCCCGGCCGCTGAGCTGGCCACCGGCTTCGACCTGGTGAGCCTCTCGCTCAGCAAGGGCCTTGGCGCGCCGGCCGGCTCGATGCTGGCCGGATCACGCGAGGTCATCGGACGCGCGCACCGCTATCGCCGCATGGCCGGTGGCGCGATGCGGCAGGCCGGCATCCTCGCCGCGGCCGGCTCGTACGCACTCGCCCACAACGTCGAGCGGCTTGCGGAGGACCACGCCAATGCCCGCCTCCTTGCCGACGAGCTGCTGCGTGGCGACGACATCGAGATCGACCTCGCGACGGTGCAGACCAACATCATCGTCTTCACGCTCGTCGAACGGCGCGGCGTGCCGGACGCGTCGACGTTCGTCGAGCGCTGCCGCGAGCGCGGTGTGCTGCTCAACGCGTTCGGGCCCCGAACCGTGCGCGCGGTTACGCATCTCGACGTGACGGCCGATGGAGTTCGCGCGGCGGCGAAAGTGATGCGGGCGGTCGCCGACGGCCGCTGAGGGCTAGACCTGCTCCCACGGCTCCGGCTTCGGAGCATCCGCGTCGAGGGTCAGTGCCGCCGAGTTGATGCAATAGCGCAGGCCCGTGGGCTGGTCATGGGCGTCGTCGAAGATGTGCCCCAGGTGACCGCCGCAGCGGGCGCAGTTGACCTCGGTCCGGGTCATGAAGAAGGAGCGATCCGTCTCCGTCTCGACCGCATCGGCCGCCTTCGGCTGATAGAACGATGGCCAGCCGGAGCCGGACTCGAACTTGGTCGAGGCGTCGAACAGCTCGGCGCCGCATCCGGCACAGCGGTACACGCCGGACCCGTGCTCGTCCCAATAGGCGCCAGTGAAGGCCTGCTCGGTGCCCTTCTCGCGAAGGATGCGGTATTGCTCGGGGGTCAGCTCGGCGCGCCACTCCGCGTCGGACTTGGTGATCTTCTGGCTGGTCATGCGCACAGCGTACGCCTGACACACGACGTAGGCGACTCGGACGTTCCGATGCGGCCGGTTGTCGCCCTCGATCCGTGATCAATGTCGGTAGTTGCGAGCGCAACAATCGCCGACGATGAATCCATGACAGTCCGGCATCCGTCCACCGCGCGCTCGAACATCGCCGTCGCCTCACCGACGATGGCGTTCATCGGCGCGGTCGTCCTCACCTTGACCCTGAGCATCGTCCTGGCCTCGTTCCGGGCGGGCGGGGCCGGGTCTCCATCGCCGGTCACGCCGCCGGTCGCATCGCCGACCGTGGACCCGACGTCCGAGCCGACGGCGACGCCCACGCCAAGCCCGTCGCCGACCGCGACGCCCACGCCAAGCCCGACCCCGAGCCCGACCGCCACGCCGACGCCGCAACCGACCGTGGCGCCCACGCCGGTCCCCACCCCGTTGCCGACGCCGCGACCCTCGGTCGCGCCTGCGCCGCCGCCCGTGACCGGCGGCCCACCGGTGTGCGAGTACCTCGACGTCCTGACGAAGCACGTGGGCTACGGCGAATGGGCCATCTCCCTTCTCGACACCATCTTCCACCTGCCGTCCGGCTACGCTCCGGGCGACCTGGTCGACTCCGGCGCGGCGGGCGTCAACGGCGGCTACCTGCTTCGCTCGATCGTCATCGCCGACCTTGCTGCCCTGGCCGCTGATGCGCGCGCCAACGGCACACCGATCAAGCTGGTCAGCGGGTATCGCAGCTACGCACAGCAGCAGGCCACATTCGACTACTGGGTCAGCGTCGGCGGCTACAAGCAGGCGCTGCGCACGAGCGCGCGTGCCGGACACTCGGAGCATCAGCTCGGCACGGTGATCGACGTCACCAGCGACGGCGGTGCCGCGCCGTGGGAGTACGCCGACTGGGCGACCACGCCGGCCGGCGCCTGGATGGCGGCCAACGCCTGGCGCTACGGCTTCGTCATGAGCTACCCGCGCGGCGCCTACGACCAGAGCTGCTACGACTACGAGCCATGGCACTACCGCTACGTTGGCCGCGACCTCGCGGCGCACATCGCGGGCAGCGGCCGTGTGCCGCGGCTGGTCCTCTGGGAGCTCCAGTAGCGCCGTATCCTTGGCCGATGCCGGCCCCGCACATCGTCCTGGCACCGGGCGCCTCCGGCTCGATCGAGCAGCTGGCGCGCCACGCCGCCGGCCTCCGGCAGCGTGGCTACCGCGTCGAACGCATCCCACTGCCGAAGGGCAAGGCCGAAAGAGCCATCCCTGCCTATCGCGCCGCGCTCGGGCCGGACGTCCGAACGACCGTGATCGGCGGCCAGTCCTACGGCGGTCGCGTTGCGTCGTTGCTGGCCGCCGAGGAGCCGCCGGCCGCGCTGGTGTGCTTCGCCTATCCGCTCCACGCGCCCGGCCGGCACGACGCCTGGGTCGAACGAACCGCGCACTGGCCGCGCATCGCGTGCCCCGTGCTGCTCCTGTCAGGCGAGTCGGATCCGTTCGCTCGGATCGACCTCCTGCGCAGCGCGGTGAAGCAGCTGCCGAACGCCCGTCTGGTCACGTACCCCAATGTCGGACATGGCGTGACGCCAGTCCTCGAGGCGGCGCTCGACGAAGTGGACGCCTTCATCCAGGCCAATACCTGACGTTCTGTGTCGCCAATGGCGGCGTATCCTCGATCCACATGCGCGCCTCCCGCCTTGTCCAGCTCCTGCTCGTGCTCCAGGCGCGTGGTCGAACCACGGCCGCCGTGCTGGCCACGGAGCTCGAGGTGTCCGAGCGGACCATCCACCGCGACGTCGACGCGCTCAGCGCCGCGGGCGTCCCGATCTACGCCGAGCGCGGGCCGGGCGGCGGCATCCAGCTCGTTGACGGATACCGAACCCGCCTCACCGGGCTGACCGGCGACGAGGCGGAGGCGCTCTTCCTGTCGGGGCTGCCCGGCCCGGCCGCCGAGCTCGGGCTTGGCACCGTGGTGGCCGCCGCGCGCCTCAAGGTGCTGGCCGCCCTCCCGACCGAGCTGCGGGCGCGGGCGTCGAGGCTTGTCGAGCGCTTCCACCTCGACGCCGCGGGCTGGTTCCACGCCGCCGAAGCCGTCCCCAACCTTGCGGCCCTGGCCGACGCCGTGTGGGAATCCCGCCGGATCCAGATCGCCTATCGGCGCGGCAGCTCGCAGGTCGAGCGCCGCATCGAGCCACTCGGGCTCGTGCTCAAGGCGGGGATCTGGTACGTCGTTGCCGCCACGGATGGGCAGATCAGGACCTACCGCGGGCGTCGCATCGTCGCCGTCCGCGACACCGGTGAGACATTCACCCGGCCCGCGGACTTCGACCTTCCGTCGCACTGGAACGAGTCGATCGCCGCCTACGAGCGCGACGTGCCGCGCCTGGACATCACGGTGCGTGTCGATCGTCGTTCGATCGGGCTGCTCGCGGACATGGTGGGCGAGCGTGCGGTGCGCGAGGCCGAGGTGCTGCCGGACGATGACGACGGCTGGCGACGCCTGCGTCTGAGCGTCGACTGGCCGGAGGAGGTGCCGGGTCGCCTGGTTGCCCTCGGCGGCGCGGTCGAGATCATCGAGCCGGCCGAGGTCCGCGAACGGGCGATCTCGCTGGCCCATGAGCTCATCGAGCGGCACGCCCTCAGCCGAACAGCCCGATCACGGCAGAGACGAGCGACACCAGCAACCAGCCGATGATCGCCACGATCGCGATGATGACCCCGAGCAACCCGGTCACGACCATCCAGTCGTCGCGGGTCGATGTCTCCGGCCGCTGCAGGTGACGCCGCAGCAGCGCGAGGTTGCGGGTGTTCGCCTTGAACCACAGGTCGAACGCGTCGCCGGCGATCGGAATGGAGCCGATCACGAAGTCGAGCGCCGACACGACGAGCATGCGGATGACGACGATGCGCGGCAGCCCCATGCGCGATGCGCGCCAGACGACGAACAGGCCCATCCCCGCGCTCACGACATCGCCGACGACCGGCACGAGGCCGATGATGGCGTCGACGCCGAAACGCCGGCCGGTCCCCGGCACGGGGATGCTGTTGTCGAGCAGCCAGGCGATCGCCTCGACCTCGGCCAGCTCGCGGGATCGATCTCGCTCCGTGCGTCGGAGGCGGGTCACACCGTCCATCGCGCCAGCCCTTGCAGGTCCGGTGCCCCGCGTCGGCCGAATGACGTAGCATCCCGCTGGCCGTTCCGACCTGTCGGCGGCCGCACAATGACTGGGAGACTCCGAGCATGAATGCCGCCCCGACCGCCGCCGCCCCGATCACGACCGTCGATGCCACGCCGCGCGTGCCCATGATCGGCCTGCTGCGCGCACTGCTGCTGAGCGAGGCCGTGGCGGGAGTGGTGCTCGCCATCTTCCTGAGCCTGCTGGCCGCCGCGGAGCGCGACTTCCTCGGAGGCGACGCTGGTCGCGCGGCCGAGGAGACGCTGCGCTTCGCGGCCGGGGGCGCATTTCTGTTTGCAATCTTCGCCGCCATCGCGTCGCGCGGCGCTCGCCGCCGCCGCGGCTGGGCGTGGACCCTCGCGGCCATCCTGCAGGTCGTGCTCGCCATCGGCACGGGCGTCGCGATCATGGCCGCCGAGTGGCAGAACGTCTTCCTCATCGGCTTTGGCGCCGCGGCGATCGTCATGCTCGTCCTGTCGACCACCAGCGTGCGGCGCGCCCTCGGCCAGGAGTAGCGCCTTCCTGCCATCGGCTGTCAGGTATCGGTCCTAGCATGGGCCGATGACCGAGGCGAACGTCCACGATCCGGGCCCCGGGGTCGCCGGTGACCGCGGCGAGGAGCACGCCACCGCCGCGCGCGAGCCGCTGACGATCGGCAAGGCGACCGTCCGCATCGGCACCGCCTCCTGGACCGATCCGACGATGACGGCGCCGGGGGTGTTCTACCCGCCCGATGCCGGCACGGCTGAGGAGCGGCTCGTCTACTACGCGAACCAGTTCCCGATCGTGGAGGTCGACTCGACCTACTACGCGCTGCCCGCCCGCCGGACCGGAGAGCTGTGGCTCGAGCGCACGCCGCCGGACTTCACCTTTGACATCAAGGCCCACGCGCTGATGACCGGCCAGCCGAGCGAGGTCAAGCGCCTGCCGAAGGATCTGCGGGAGGCACTGCCGGCGGAGATTCTCGACCAGAAGCGCGTCTACGCCCGAGACCTGCCGAGCGAGATCGAGGAGGAGATCTGGGCGCGATTCCTGGACGGCATCGAGCCGCTGCGCAGCTCCGGCAAGCTTGGCGCGGTCTTCCTGCAGTACCCGCGCTGGTTCTTCCCCACCAGCGAGTCGCGCGACGAGATCGTGAAGGCCAGGGAGCGGCTGGGTGACACGCCGTTCGCCGTCGAGCTGCGCCACGCCAGCTGGTTCAACGAGAAGAACCGCGAGCGAACGATCGCGTTCCTCACGAAGTACGAGATCCCGTTCGTGATGGTCGATGCGCCGCCCGGTACCAAGTCGTCGGTTCCTCCCATGACGCTGGTGCCCTCCTCGAAGCTGGCGGTCGTCCGCTTCCACGGCCGGCGCACCGAGACCTGGGAGAAGAGCGGCATCCCGGTCGTGGAGCGCTTCCGCTACCTCTACGACCAGGAGGAGCTCGGCGAATGGGTGCCACGCATTCGGGAGACCGCCGAGCAGGTGCCCGAGATCCACGTGCTGATGAACAACTGCTACGCGAACTACGGGACCACCAATGCCCGTGAGATCGCCGACCTGCTCGCGTCACAGGTGCCCCGGCTCGACGCCTGAGCCGCTACCCTGTCCGCCGTGGGGAGACTGACCCGAGCCGCTGCCCTCGCCTGGGCGCTCCTGATCATCATCGCCGGCTGCACGTTCCCGCCGCTGCGGACGCCGGCGCCGACGCCGCTGCCAACGCTGGCGGCCCTCGAAACGACGGCGCCGACCCCATCACCGACGCCATCCCCCACCCCCTCGCCGACGCCGATGCCGGCGGCGCCAACCTTCGCCGCCGGAGAGATCGTCGCGACCGCGATCGATGGCCTGCGCGTTCGTCAACGACCCAGCCTGAGCAGCTCGGTGCTGGCCGGCCTCCTCCCGCTCGGGGCCGAGCTCGAGGTGGCCATGGGACCGATCGTCGTCGACGACAACGCCTGGTACCTCGTGCGTGACGCTCGTCCCGAGCCCGCCTTCGAGGAGGGCTGGATCGCATCCGGCTTCGCTCCGGAGCCGTACCTGATTGCGGCCGGCCGGACCAACCCCGACTCACCATTCGTCGCCTCCTTCGCGCAGACCGGCAACGCGCAGTACGGACCGATCGAGATCACCGACGCCGATCACGCCATCCGCTGGATCGCGCTCGACCCCGAGCGCGCGCGTTGCCAGCTGAGCGTCCTGCTCGCCAACCCGGACGCCACGCCGGTCCCGGTCATCCGCGCGACCGTCGGCAACGGCGTGGACCCCGGCATCCTGCAGCCCGGGTCGTTCGCCGCCTTCGGCATGCGCGGGCAGGTCTTCGTGACCGTCGAGTCGGACTGCGCCTGGGCGCTGGTGGTCGAACGCCTGCCGGCGGCGACACCGGTGCCGAGCCCGTGGCCCACGCCGACCGCGTGACAGACAACCTGTCGCGGTCGCCGGCGATGCTCTAGCCGATCGAATGCAGCTCATCGACGGCCAGCCCGTCTTCTCCGCCACCGATCTCGTCGGCTATCTCGCCTGCGAGCACCTGACCGCGCTTGAGCGCGCCGCGCTCGCCGGGCTGGTCCAGCGCCCTGTGCGCGAGGACCGCGAGCTCGATGTGATCCGCAAGCGCGGCTTCCAGCACGAGGCGCGATACCTGGCGGACCTCGTTGGCGCGCATCGCGTCGTCGTCGAAGTGGCACGCGACGATGAGGCCGACCGCGGCGACGAGATTCGACGCCAGGCGGCAGAGACGCTGACGGGGATGGCCTCCGGCGCCGATGTCATCTACCAGGCCACGTTCTTCGACGGTCGCTGGCTCGGCTACGCCGACTTCCTGCTGCGTGTCGAATCTCCGGACCGCCCATCGGTCTGGGGGCCCTTCCATTACGAGGTCGCCGATACGAAGCTGGCGCGGCACGTCAAGGCCGGCGCCGTGCTCCAGATGTGCTCGTACGTCGAACAGCTCGAGCGGCTGCAGCGGGTCCGCCCCGAGCTGATGAAGGTCGTCCTCGGCGGGAGCGCGCACGAGACCGCAGCGCTGCGTGTCGACGACTACATGGCGTACTACCGCGCGGCGAAGGACCGGTTCGAGGCGACGATGCTGGACGGTGCGCCGGCCGCGTATCCGCCCACGGCAACCTATCCCGAGCCCGTCGAGCATTGCGACGTCTGCCGCTGGGCCGAACTCTGCGCAGTGCGCCGACGCGAGGACGACCATCTCTCCCTGGTGGCGGGCATCACCGCGCGTCAGCGAAAGGCGCTCGTCGCGCGCGAGCTCGACACGGTCACCCGGCTGGCCGCCGCACCGATCCCGTTCGACCCGCCGCTCGACGGCTCGAGCGCCGCCAGCGTCGAGCGCGTGCGCGAGCAGGCGCGCATCCAGGTCGATGGTCGCGGCCTGCGGAAGCCGATCCACGAGCTGCTCGTCCCGCCACCGGGTGCGGCGATCAACGCCGAACGCGGGCTGGCCATCCTGCCGGAGCCGGACCCTGGCGACCTGTTCCTCGACCTCGAGGGGGACCCGTACGCGCTCGAGGACGGCGTCGACTACCTGTTCGGCCTGATGGACACCTCCGGCGAGTTCACCGCCATCTGGTCCTTCGACCCCGACCGTCCGGGCGACGTGACCCTGGCCGGGGAGAAACGGGCATTCGAGGAGCTGATCGATCTCATCTGCGCAAGGCTCGAGGCGCACCCCGGGATGCACGTCTACCACTACGCCGCCTACGAGCCAACCGCCCTGAAGCGGCTCATGGGCCGCCACGCGACCCGGGAGGAAGCGGTGGACCGCCTCCTGCGCGGCGGGGTGCTGGTCGACCTGTATCGCGCGGTGCGACAGGGCCTGCGCGCATCGGTAGAGAGCTACTCGATCAAGAAGATCGAGGCCCTCTACGACTTCACGCGCAGCGAGGGGCTGCGCGACGCGGGCTCGAGCATCGTCGAGTTCGAGACCTGGCTCGAGCTCGGGGAGGGCGAGCGACCGGCCTCCAAGATCCTCACCTCGATCGCGGCCTACAACCGTGACGACGTGCTGAGCACGCTGCAACTTCGCGACTGGCTGGAGGTTCAGCGCGGGCGGCTGGCGGAGCAGACCGGGCTGCCCGTCCCGCGGCCGGCGCCGCGTTCGGGTGACGCGCCGGACCAGCTGCGCGAGGCAGACGAGCACGTGCAGGAGGTGGCGGCCCGCCTCACCACCGGTGTGCCGGACGATCCCGCCGAGCGGCAACCGGAGCAGCACGCGACATGGTTGCTGGCACAGCTGCTGTCGTGGCATCGCCGCGAGGCGAAGGTCGCCTTCTGGGAGTTCTTCAACCGGCTGGGCATGGACCTGCCGGAGCTGATGGCGGACAAGGCAGCCATCGGCCCGCTCGAGGTCGTCGGCCCGGTCGGCGAACCATATCTGCCGACCCCGAAGGCGCGCTACGCGCGGCAGCGGTGGCGCTATCGCTTCGCGCCACAGGACTACGACATCGGCCCGCTGTCGGAGCTCTACGACCCGCGCCTGTACCGCGTACAGCCGGCCGCCCAGTGGAGGGAGTGGAAGGTCCGCGGTGAGCTGATCGGCGTCGACGAGGCGGCGGCGACGCTCGACATCGCGTGGCCGGCCGACGCCACCCCACCGCATCCCGAGGCCCTCATCCCGCTCAACATCATCCGGGACGTCGACCAGCGCGCGGCGCTCCTGCGGCTGGGCGAATGGGTCGCCGAGCACGGCATCGACGCAGCCGGCCCGTGGCAGGCCGCACGCAGGCTGCTCCTGCGGCGTCCGCCATCGGTGGGGCAGGAGCCGGGAGCGCCACTGCGCCGGCCGGGCGAGACAGAGCTCGACGCGGCCTGCCGGCTGGTCGAGCTGCTCGACGAGGACCCCCTCGCCATCCAGGGTCCACCCGGCTCCGGCAAGACGTACGCGGGTGCCCACATGATCGCCCGACTCCTGGCATCCGGGAAGCGGGTCGGGATCGCCGCGAACAGCCACAAGGTCATCTCGAACCTGCTGGCCACGGTCCTCGAATACGCGGGCGGCGCCGACGTCCGTGCCGTCCAGCGCGCGAACGACGAAGGCTCGGCGGTCGCCGACCCACGGGTCCGCGTCGCGAAGAACAACGGCGAGGTGCAGGCAGGCCTGGCCGATGGCACCTTCAACCTCGCCGCCGGCACCGCGTGGCTGTGGTCGCCTGAGGCCCTCAGCGACAGCGTCGACGTGCTCTTCGTCGACGAGGCAGGCCAGGTATCGCTGGCCAACGTGCTCGCCATGTCAGGCGCCACCAGATCGATCGTGCTCCTCGGCGATCCTCAGCAGCTCGACCAGCCGCTCCAGGGCACGCATCCGCCCGGAGCCGACCGCTCCGCGCTGGCGCATCTGCTCGGTCCACACGACGCGATGCCCGATGATCTCGGCCTCTTCCTGGCCCGTACCTGGCGGCTGCACCCGTCGATCACGACCTTCACCTCGTCCGCGTTCTACGAGGACAAGCTCGCGTCGCGCGATGGCCTCGAGCGCCAACAGCTCCAGGGCCCCGCTCCGCTGCGTGGCGCGGGCCTGCGACTCCTGCCGGTGGACCACGTCGGCAGCGAGTCCGAGTCGCCCGAGGAGGCGCGCGTGGTCGCTGCCATGGTCCGAACGCTGGTCGAGAGCGGATCGACGTGGATCGACCGCGACGGCAAGGAGTGCCGGCTGCGCTACCAGGACGTCCTGATCGTGGCGCCGTTCAACGCGCAGGTCGGCGCCATCGCGCGCGAGCTCCCCGAGGCCCGGGTCGGCACCGTCGACAAGTTCCAGGGCCAGGAGGCGCCGATCAGCATCTACTCCATGACCAGCAGCTCGGCGGAGGACGCGCCGCGCGGCATGACGTTCCTCTACTCGCGGAACCGCCTGAACGTCGCCACGTCACGGGCGCGATGCATCGCGGTCGTGGTCGCATCCCCCGCCCTGCTCCGTGTGCGGGCGCGGACGCCGGAGCAGATGCGTCTCGCGAACGCGCTGTGCCAGTTCGCCGAGCTGGCCGGCGAAGTGGCGATCAGCGGTTCGCGTTTCGGAGGGACGTCGTGAGCCGCTCGTTTCCGGGGTCGACCAGCGCGCACTGGATCACGCGGTCGCCGTCGTCCCAGCCCTCCTCGGTCGGCGTGAACGGCACGAAGTCGATGACGGACGTCTCGTAGCTCATCCCGACGTAGGCCTCGAATACCGGCACACAGGTATCGATGATGAAGTCGAGCATGGCGTCGTCCGTGGGGTACGCGTCCGCGCCGCTCCACGTGGCGAGGTGGAACATCTCGTAGCCGTGCGGGTCGGTGCACGGGCGGGCATCGACCTCGCTGACCTCATCCGCCTCGCCGACGTCGAAGCAGTCGCCCACGCGCACGTCCTGGATCTGGAGCGTGCCTGAGCCGGTGATCTCGCCGCCGCCGTCGCGCTTCGCGGTCGTCAGGTAGCCGACGGCCAGGGCGACGACGAGCGCCGGGATCCACCAGAAGCGCAGGTAGCGCTGCCAGCTGGGCGCGCTCGTCGCGGGCTGCGGCGCACCGGTTGCGGCTGCCCAGCTGGCGCGATCGGCATCGGTCGCCTCCGCGCCGCGCAGCAGTCCGCAGCGCACGCAGGCGGATGCCGGTTCCTCGTTGTCCGCATAGCAGCGCTTGCAGACCCATCGCTCGTTCATCGCGCGACCTTACGCGACGCACCCCCACGCTCGGCAACGTGACGTTCGTACGCCTGTACGAACGCCACCTGCTCCTCGGTCTCGACGGCGGTCGGGTGGCGGACGAGGCGCACGCGCTCGATCGCGTCGTTGGCCGATGCGCCCGCTGCGACCAGCGCACACGCGGCCACGGTGCCGCTCCGGCCGACGCCTCCCATGCACGCGACGGCAACGTCGCTCGCCGCCCGCGCCGCGGCCAGCTCCGCCAGCATGTCGTCCATCTCTTCCATGGTCCGCGGCGCGCTGCCGTCTCGCAGCGGCCGGCGGATGATCGGCAACCCCGCCTCCGCCGCGCGCGCGACGATGTCGGTATCGCCCCAGCGCGCCAGCTCCTCGTCATCGACCAGGAGGAGCAGGTGCCGGACGCCCTGGGCCAGCAGGCCGTCAAGGTCGACGGCCAGGTCGCGCCGATACACGAGGCCGGGATACCGGGTCGAGGCCCCATGCTTTCCGGGAAGGATCGTCATTCCCAGCCGCCCGCCGGGGCCGAGCTCGCCGCCGGCGAGCCAGTCCACGCGGATCGGCGAGTCCGGCGAGGGCGTCGCCACCTAGTTGAGCTGGCCGTTGCCGCGAGTGCAGAAGTGGCCCTGCGGATCCAGCGGCTGGCCGCAGAAGGGACAGGCCGGCCGGCCGGCGCCGAGGAGCGCCTCGGCACGCTGCACGAAGCCACGCGCATCCGCCACACCGATCCGGACGCGCAGGAGGTCCGGACCCTCGTCGGCATCGTCCGGCAGCTCGGCGTACTCGCCGTCGTCGGTCGGCGTCTGCGCCTCGATCACCACGGCTTCCGTCGCGGCATCCCACGCCAGCGCCATGGCGCCGACGCGAAAGAGCTCGACGACCGGCTCCTCCAGCCCGTGGTCGTCGGGCGAGCCGGGTTCATCGGTGGCTTCGACGGCTTCGAGCAGGTCATCCAGGCGCGCGGCCAGCGCCGCCACCTGGACCTTCTCCAGGCCGACGCTGACGAGCGCGCCGCCCTTGCGCGCCTGGAGGTAGAAGGCCCGATCGCCGGGCTCGCCGATGGTGCCCGCCACGAAGCGATCGGGGTCGTCGAAGATGAAGAGCCGTCGTGTCATTGAGCTTCATCCTAGCCGCTCCCCGGACGGTAGAGTGGGCGGTGCAGATGAGCACCGGCGGTCAGCACGGCCAGGCGCGACCGATGCGGCAACGCATCAACCGATGGCGTCCGCGCTCGATGGCACGCCGTCCCGATGGCGATGACCGGTTCAGCCTCTCGCCACGCGCCCGCCGCATCGCCGGTTGGCTGGCCGCCCTGCTGCTCGTGTTGGGTATCGCGGCCGTCGTGCGCTTCCTGGGTGGCAACGGCGACGGCACGCCGCTCGATGCGGCTCCGAGCGGGTCGGCCGGCGCGGCCTCCGATGCTGCCGCCATCGCGTTCGGCACGGCGATCGATCCCGCCACGGGCCAGGTCGCCGAGGCGGCGCGCGCCGATAGCTTCACCCCCGGCGAGACGTTCGCCTATTCGGTCGAGCCGGGCGCGGCGCTGGCCGACCCGGTGTACGTCGAGGTCCGACGCACCGGTGGAGGCCAGATCGGCGTCGCCCAGGAGGCGGTCGAGGGCCAAGAGCTGCCCGATCCGCGGGCGATCGCGTTCACCGTGCCCGTGGACGACCTGCTCGAGGCGTTCGGATCAGGTGAGTACCTCATGCTCATCTATGCCGAGCCCGGCGGCACGGCCGATCCCCTTGCGGAGGGGACCTTCGAGCTCGTCTCATCCCCGTCCAGCGAGCCCGCGGCTCCGTCGGCGAGCGGCTCGGCCAGCCCCTGACCCGGCGCTAGGCTGGGACAGCAAACGGAAAGGGATCGGAGACGTGCCCCATCTCCGATCCCTGCAGGCAAGTCGGCGTGCCCATCCGACTCGTCGAACCGCAGCGTACGGTCCCAAGACCGCACCTGTCAATACTCAATTGACCGCGAGCGCCTCGCTCGTGAGCTCGTATGCGCCGCGATGGTCGCCGCTCTCCGCGCGGAGATCCGCCCACTCGCGGAGCACCTCGCGCAGCCGGTTCGGCGCCTTGCTCGAGCGCGCGAGCGCCGCCGCTTCGCCGAACCGCGCCTCGGCCTCCACCGGCCGGCCGGCGCGGCGCAGGGCGCGCGCCTCGGTCAGCATCGCCATCAGGCCGGCGAATTCGTTGCCGCTGCGCTGGGCGTAGTCGCGCGCCTTGGCCGCCAGGCCGAGCGCCTCGTCGACGTTGCCACGCGCCAGGGCGACCTGCGCCTCGGTATCGACCACGGACGCCATCCAGCGCTCGTCGCCGGTGTCCTCGATCTGGCGCCGCGCGTCGCCCGCCAGCTCGTGCGCGCGCTCGATCTGGCCGGTGGCCAGGTACGCGAGCGCGAGATCGTTCTCGATACGGGCCGACTCGAAGATGGCACCCGCCGCGCGATACAGCGCCATGCCCTGTGTCCCGGCGCGGATGGCCGCCTCGAAATCGCCGATCTCCCGGTAGCTGATCGCCAGGTTGAACAGGAACGCCGCACGCCGCCGGTCGTCGAGGTCGGCGGCCAGGCCACGAGCCTCTTCCAGGTAGGTCAACGCCCGCGTCGGCTGACCGGCGCGTGATTCGACCGCGGCCAGTGACGTGAGCAGGCGCATCTCGAAATCGGGCTCGACCCGGAGGCCGCTGCGCACCTGGTCCAGCAGCGCCAGCAGCACGCTGCGCGCGTCGATCTCGCTGTCGGACTGATACAGGCCGTAGGCGAGCCAGTAGCGCGCGAGTGCGGCATCGGTCTCGCGGCCTGCGGCCGCGTAGATGCGCGCCGCCTCGGAGGCGGCGGCGATGGCGTCCTTGCCCTGGTCGAGCCTGGTCGATGCTTCGGCCAGGCCGCGCAGCAGATCGGCGCGTGTCGCCTCGTCTCCGGCATCGGCCAGCAGGCTCCGATACCCGTCCACGGCAGCCTGCCAATCGCCCGCGGCCAGGCGCATGTCGACCTCGAGCCGCGTCCAGGCGGGATGGGCCTCGTCGATGAAATGGCTGGCGGGGAAGCCGAGCCGTTCGGACAGATAGCTGAGCGCCACCATCGAGGGCCGCGCGATGCCGGTCTCGAGCGCGCTCACATAGGCCTTGGTGTAGCGCTCACCGGCGAGCTGCTGCTGGGTGAGGCCGGCGCGGAGCCGCGCCTCGCGGATGCGCTGCCCGATACGGCGGGCCAGATCACGATCCTTCTCAGTGGCGCGGGCACTCGTCCTGGTGCGTGGCATGGGCGGAGTTTACACCGCATGGCAAGCGTCACTTGACCGGCCGGGCCACCGAAAGTACCGGCGTCCTTGCTCGACTGCAGGACCGTCGGGTCATTGTCCGATGGTCCCAATGGGAGGACGGTGCTTCACGCGGCCACTCGACGAACAAGCCATCGGCCGCGCACCTAAGGAGCACACCGATGCGCACCAGGCGAATCTTCCGCTCGCTCGTGGTCGCCGGTACGGCTGCGGCACTGAGCATCCTCAGCGTCGTTGCCACCGTGATGGCCTCGACCGGCGGCGGCGACTTCCCCCGCTAAGCCGTTCCCGGGCCCGCCCCGCGGGCCTATCTTCGTCGCGCTCCCCTAGTGCCCGTGCTGGTAGTAGGGGTTTGCGCCTGCGTCGTGATCGGTGGCGTCCACGATGGCCGATATCGACGGAACCGCGGCACGAATGGCCGTCTCGACGCCGTGCTTCAGCGTCACGTCCACCGCCGCGCAGCCCTGACAGCCGCCCCCGAACTGCAGGTAGGCGGTCCCATCGCGGACGTCCACCAGGGTCACCATCCCGCCGTGTGACCCGACGCCTGGGTTGATCTGGCGGTCGATCACCTCCTGGACCGCTCGCGCCACCGGATCCTTCCAACCCTCATTCGGATTGTCGATCATGAGGCCGCCGCCCGTGATGCTCGGATCGAGGTCGATGGTCGCGCCAGCGAGGTCGGCGGCAGTGTCAGGGTCGACCGCCACGGCAAGCCCGTCGAGCTCGACCAGCACGTCACTCTCGGTGCGGTCGCGCGGGTCCTCCAGCGCGATCTCGTAGCGGAAGCGCACGCCCTCGCGCGCCAGGATCCGGACGCGGAGCACCGCCTCGGGGAAGTCGTTGAACGTCCGCACCCCATCGATCTTGGCGCGGGCCTCGGGAGTCACGGTCAGCAGCTGTTCAGTCATCGCGGCCATGGTAGTCGAGCGCCCCGGACGCCACCACCGGCTCGTTTGTGAACGCCTGGCGTGGCGGACGTCAAGAATCCTTAGCAGTGCTACGTTTCGTCGAACCCCGGCACGGCCGCTGCGCGTATTACCTGTGTGAAGCACTCTCTCTCGCGCCCGAAAGGTGGTACCCCATGAACCGGATGCGGCGTGCAGCCGGCATCATCACTCTCACTGCGCTCCTTGCCGCATGCGCGGCGCCCGGCACCGGCGGTGGCGCGACGGAGCCCGCGGGCACCGGCGCTGCCGACGCGACCTCGATGAATCCGTCGAGCAGCCCGGCGTCGAGCGGCACGGCCGACAGCGGCACGGCGACCCGCGTCGACATCGGCGCGCTCAGCGACGATCCGTCGTCCTTCAGCGGGCAGCCGATCAAGGTGCTGGCCCGTGTCGACCAGGTGCTGGTCGATGGCGTCGCGTTCCTCACCTCGCCATCGGCTTCCGATGAGGGCCAGATCGCGGTGGTTGTCCGGCCGGATGCGCAGATCGACAAGGAGATCGTCGAAGGCACGGTCATGTGGGTCGAAGGGACGGTCGTCGGGTTCACGGAACAGGAGCTCTCCGACGCGGGCCTCGACGTCACGCTCGATCAGCTGGGCGACTTCGACGGCGAGTTTGCCGTCGTCGCCGATTCCATCACCGATCCATTGGCCACCAACGACTGACACAGGTTCGACTCGCGACCAGGACGCCGTCCCTTTCGGGGCGGCGTCCTTCGCGTCAGCCCAGCTTCGGAAGCGTCTGCTGGTCGTCGAGGACGGGGCGAAACGGGTCGCCACGCGATCGCAGCCGCTCGGGGACGTCGCGGATCGTCCATCGGTCCGGGCGCAGCTCGGGATCGTCCAGCTCGTCCCAGTCGATCGGCATGCTGACCGGCGCCCCCGGCGCGGGGCGCGTACTGTACGGACCGACGAGCGTCTTGTTGATGGCGTTCTGGGTGTAGTCGAGCCGCGCCTTGCCCTTCCTGGCCCGCTTCGCCCACTCCCAGCTCACGAGGTCCGGCACGGTGCCGCCGATGGCGCGCGACAGGCCCTCGACCCACGCGCTCGTGTCGCGGAAGCTTGGGCCGGGTGCGATGCCGATCCAGACCTGGATGCCGCGCTTCCCGGTCACCTTGGGATGACCCTTGACGCCCAGGTGATCCAGCGCAGTCCGATATAACCGCGCGAGCACAAGGACCTCTTCCCACTTCGTGTCCGGACCGGGGTCGATGTCGATCAGCGCGTACGACGGTCGATCCGGTGCGTCGATCGGGCTCGTCCATGGGTGCAGCTCCATGGCGGCCTCCTGCGCCAGCCATGCGAGCGTGGCGGCCGAGTCGACGACGGCGTAGTCCTTGGGGCCATCCTCGCCGTGATCGTACGTCCACCGGGTGATCCAGGCCGGTGCGTGACCGGGGAGGTCCTTCTGCCAGAACCCCTTCTGCTCGATGCCGTTCGGGAAGCGCTGGACCGTCAGCCCATGCTGCTGGAGGTACGGAATCATGGTCGGCGCGATCGCGACGTGGTAGCGGAGCAGGTCGCGCTTCGTGACTGGGTCGCCGCCGTCGCGGGCCGGGAACAGCACCTTCTCGAGATTCGTGACGCGGATCTCGTGGCCATCCACGACCCACGTCCCCTCCTTGTCCAGCGCATCGAGTGCGGCAAGCTCCGCGTCCGCATCGGT
This sequence comes from Chloroflexota bacterium, assembly GCA_025937535.1. Classification (GTDB taxonomy): domain Bacteria; phylum Chloroflexota; class Limnocylindria; order QHBO01; family QHBO01; genus JACDBZ01. The sequence continues at coordinate 20,670 of JAICRD010000007.1, forward strand.
TGCGGGCGTCGCCGCGTGCTCTCGCTCGGCCGCGGCCGTCGCCTTCGCCGTGGCCACTGCCCGCTCGCGGTGAACGCTGCGCGGGTCGCGACCGGCTTCGACGCCCTTGTACGCCGCCTGGCGCAGCAGTCCATCGGCGGTCCACTCGGCGAACTCGACCCGGATCACCAGGCGCGGCTCCACCCAGCGGGCGTCCTTCAGGCGTGGTGCCGGATCCAGCGGCGAGTCGGGCCGTTCGCTCTCCTCGAGCTGCTGCCGGAGCTCGCGTCGCGTCCGCGTATCGATGCCGCTGCCGACCTGCCCGGCGTGGACCCAGCGCTCGCCGGACCGCACGGCGACGATCAGCGAGCCGAGGTCCTTGTGCGTGCCCTGCCCGGGCAGCCAGCCGACGACCACGACCTCCTGCTCGCCGCGCACCTTCAGCTTCAGCCACGAACGGCTGCGCCGGTCCGGCTCGTACGGTGACCGCCGCAGCTTGGCGACGATGCCCTCCAGCTCCTGGCGCCGCGCCGCCTCGAAGAACGCGAGGCCGTCGGTATCGACATGGCCGGCATAGCGGACCAGCGGGTGCGGTCGCAGGCGGCTGCGCAGGAGGCGCTTGCGCTCCTCGAGCGGCACGGCGAGCAGCGACTGCCCGTCCAGATGCAGCAGGTCGAAGGCCTGGTAAACGATCTGCGCCGACTCGGAGCGTCGCTTCCCGCCCGGCGCACGGCCCGTGCGGATGCCGGTGTGGTCCTGGAGCAGGCTGAACTGCGGACGGCCGTCCTCGTCGAGGGCGACGACCTCGCCGTCCACGATCGCCTGCGTAGCGTCGATCCAGCCGGATGCGTCCGCGAGATCCGGGAAGTAGTTCGCCGCGTCCTGGCGCCGTCGGGTGTAGAGCCGCACCCGGCCGTCGCGGAGCACCGCCTCGACCCGATAGCCGTCCCACTTGACCTCGAACAGCCAGTCGGGGTCGCTGAACGGCTCGCTGGCCAGCGTCGCCTTCATGGGCGGGATGAAGTCGGGCATCGCCTCCGTCGTGGCGGACGACAGATCCACCTCGCCCGGCGGTCGCGGAGGGTGCGCGATGAACCGCGGCTCGACGCCATCGGCCACCTCGTCGTTCGTGCGCCCCGTCTTCACGCTGGCCGGATGGTCCTCGGCGTTCCAGCCGTCGACCGCCGCCTCGTCGCGTTTCTTCAGCAGCAGCCAGCGTTCGCGACCGTCGTCGCTGTCGGTCCGAACGATGGTGTAGCGTCCGTGCAGGCGCTCGCCGTGGAGCACGAACTTCAGCTCTCCCTTGCGGATGGCGGCGCCCGGGTTCGGCGTCTCGGCCTCCGGCTCGAAGACACCCCAGTCCCACACGATGACGTCGCCGGCCCCGTACTGCTTCTCGGGGATGACGCCCTCGAAGGGCAGATACTCGATCGGATGGTCCTCGGTGCGCATGGCGAGGCGCCGTTCCTTCGGATCGAGCGTGGGGCCCTTGGGCACCGCCCAGCTCACGAGCACGCCGTCGATCTCGAGGCGGAAGTCGTAATGGAGGGCCGTCGCGCGGTGGCGCTGGACGGTGAAGCGTCCGCTACGCTCGACGACGTCGCTGGGCGCCGGTTCCGGCGTCGCCCCGAAGTCGCGCTTGCGCCGATATTCCTCGAGCGGCATCGGCGTCAGTCGGGGACGACGAGATCGTCGAGCGTGTCGAGCACGTCCGATGCGCCCCCCTGCCGCAGCTCCTCGGCGCCGACCGCCGCTCCGGCCAGGACCGCCACGGGGCGCATCCCGGCCGCGACCGCAGCGCGCATGTCCCACGTCGAGTCGCCGACGTACCACGCCCTCGACGCCTCGACGCCGAGCTGCCGTGCGGACAGCAGGAGCAGGTCCGGCGCGGGCTTGGCGTGCTCGACCGCATGGCCGTCGACGAGCGGCGGCTCGTGGGACAGCGCCAACGCCTCGAGCGACGTGCGCACCTGCTGCGGCCGTGACGAGGTGGCGATGGCCCACGTCACCCCGTCCGCGTCGAGCCGCTCGAGCACCGCCGTCGCGCCGGGAAGCGGCCGCGGGCGTCGATTGCGCTCGTCGAAGAGCTCACCGGCGCGTCGATCCAGCTCCTCGGCGCGGTCGTAGTCGAGGTCGATGCCCGCAGCCGCGGCAAGCTCGGTGGCCAGACGGCGGCCGTCCATGCCGATCATCGGCTTGATCTGTGCCTCCGTCGCCGGGATGCCGGCCTCGGCGGCCGCCGCCGACCAGCCGGCGATCCGCGCTCCGACGGTGTCGACCAGCGTGCCATCCAGGTCGAACACGATCGCGGCGGGGCGTGTGAGGTCGGGCATCGGTCGTACGATAGCCGCCCGATGCCGATCGATGCCGCCACGCTGGATCCAGACCCCGTCGTCCAGCTCGAGCGCTGGCTGGCCGAGGCCACCGACGCCGGCCTGCCGCTGCCGAACGCCTTCGCCCTGGCCACCGCCGACGGCGACGGCATGCCGTCGGTGCGCTACGTGCTGCTCCAGGGCATCGACCCCGACGGGCTGCGCTTCTTCACGAACCGCAGCAGCCGCAAGGGTCGCGACCTTGCGGTCAACCCATGGGCGGCCGCGGCCTTCTGGTGGGCCGCGCTCGACCGGCAGGTGCGGGTCACCGGGCCGGTTCGCCTCCTGCCCGACGACGAGTCGCTCGCGTACTGGCGCACGCGGCCGCGTGGCAGCCAGCTGTCGGCCGCCACGTCGCAGCAGAGCCGCGAGATTGGGTCGCGCGCGGAGCTGGAGGCGCGCGTTGCGGCGTTGAGCTACGAGCACCCCGCCGAGGTGCCCCTCCCGTCGTTCTGGGGCGGCTACGCGCTCAGTCCGCGGGTGATCGAGTTCTGGGAGAGCCGCGACGACCGCCTGCACGACCGCGTCGAGTACCGACGCGGTCCGGACGGCTCGTGGCATCCATATCGGCTCCAGCCGTAGCGGAGGCGCCGCCATCAGCGGCGTCCGGCAGCTCGACGATGACCGCGGCGTGGCGCGGCGAGCGGTTGTACGCCGCTGCCATCAGGGCACCGACCAGCCCGCCGACCAGCCCTGCGACGATGGCGACGGCGATGGCGACCAACGGGATGACCAGGTACCAGGTGATCGAGATCCAGCGCAGCGCGGCGACCTGGTCGCCAAGCGGGAGCAGCGTGCGGGCCACGCCCAGGGTGAAGGCGAGGTCTCGTTGCCAGCTCAGGATCGTGCCGGCCATCCAGGCCAGCACTGCCCCGAGGATCGATCCCGCCACGAGGCCCAGGGTGATCCCGACCCACATTCCGGCCCCGAACGACGCCCGCACCGACACGCCGGCCAGCCGGCCGCGCACGAGCCTCATCGCCACGGGCTCCACGCTCGCCCACCCCGTCGGGTCAACACCAGCAGGCCGAGGGACATGATGGCCAGCGACAGGCCGATCGCGTACGCCAGGTAGCCGACGAGCGTCCAGTCGCCGACGGCCCGCTCCGGGCGCGCTCGCGGGCGGTCGAGCTCAGGGTCGAGCATCAGGTCCGCTCCCCCGCCGCCCGGGGTGGAGTAGGTGGCCGCCGCGGCGACGCCAGCCGGCCGAAGACTGCCGTCAGGACGGTAGAGGCCGAAGTTCTCCACGCCGATGCCGCCGAGCTGTGTCGCGAAGTCGTGCAGCGTCCACCACGTCACACCGGCGACGAAGCCATCGGCCCGGTCGCCGCGGTATCGCTCGAATGCCGGATAGGTCTCCTCGAAGATCACCCGCTGCCGCTCCTCGTCGAAGGCGAGATCGGCCCAACGGCCGAACTCCAGCGCCATGATGGGCTTGCCGGGGTTGGCCTCGTGCGCCGCTCGCAGCGCGCGACGCGTATCGAGTCCGGGGTCCTCGCCGTAGAAGACCCCGTAGTAGAACGTGAATCCGGCCACGTCGAGCGGAGCGCTGGTCGGATCGTCCGGCTGCCAGCCATAGGCCGCCTGCCCGGTGAGGCGCGTGCCGTCGATGGCGCGATCGATCTCGTGCAGCTCGGCCAGCGCATCGGTCCGCTCCTCGACGCCGGTCGACTCGTTGGCAAAGCCGTGGAACAGGACCGACGGCCGGTTCATGTCGCGCAGCGCCATCTCGCGCACCATCTGCTGCGGGATGCCGCGGCTCATGGTGCGATCGAAGATGAGCGGGGTGGCGTGGTAGAGCGGGATCTCCTCCCACACCGCGAAGCCGAGCCGGTCGGCCAGCATGAGCGTGGTTGGATCGGCCGGCTCGTGGCCGGTGCGGATGAGGTCGGCGCCGATGGCGCGTGCATCGGCCAGCTCATCGGCCGCCTGCTGAGGCGTCTCGGACGGGCTGCCCGTCAGCAGGTCGCCGGACGAACGGAACTGGAGCGCCTCGTCGTGGAGGCCGACACCACGGAAGAAGGCGCGCTCGCCGTTGAGCAGCACGGCGGACCGATCGGGATCCACGGCGACGTGCCGAATGCCGAACGTGTCCCACAGCTCATCGGACGGCTCGGCGCCGAACGGGGTGACCGGCGCGTCCTCCGGGATCAGCTCCAGGCGGAGGACGTATAGCGCCGGGCGGGCCGGGCTCCACAGGTCTGCGGCACCGAACAGGAGCGACAGCGTCGTCGAGCCGGCCTGGCCCGACGACGGCAGGTCGACCTCGCGGTTCAGCGTGGCGAGCGGATCGTCGAGGTCGGCGACCAGCGCGCGCGGGTCCGGATCCAGGACGTTGTTCTCGTCGACACGGGCGGCGTAGATCGACAGGCGCAGGCGCGCGGCGGTCGCATCGGCCGGATCCTCGTCGCCGCCGCCGAGCCGCGCCGAATGCCAGAGGGTGATGTCGACGTCCACCGCGTCGAGGTGCGGGATGACATCCGCCCGGGCGATGTGCGTCGCGGGCGGTGCCTCCATCCACACCGAGCCGGTGATGCCGCCGTAGTTCCACCAGTCGACGATGCCCCACGGGACGATGTCGCTGCGCGTGCCGAGCGGGATGGTGTCGACGCGGACCGCCAGCACGTTCTCCTCGCCCGGTCGCAGGGCGTCACCCGCCTCGAACGCGAACGGCGTCGAGCCGCCCTCGTGGTAGCCGAGCCACGTCCCGTTGAGCCACACGTCGGCGACATAGTTCGCCGATCCGAACTTCACCATGGCCGCCTCGCCGCCCCACGAACGTGGCACTGCGAAGGCGTGCCGGTACCAGGCTCCGCCCTCCTCGCCGTCGGGCGGCGGATTCGTCGTGCCCGGCACGGCGATGGGCTGCCACGCGCTGTCGTCGTAGTCCGGCAGCTGGCGCCCGGCGGCCTCGGCCTCGATCGCGCCCAGGCTGCTGTCCCGCGCCGTCATCGTCAGCGACGCGTCGAGGTCGGCCGTCTCGACAAGCCAGTCGCCGTCGAGATCGAGCCGCGGCCGCGGCTGCCACGAAAAGGTGGGCACTGGCATCCCGTTCTGCATCGGGATGGCCAGGCCCAGGTCGTCCGCCACCGTCAGGGTCGGCGACAGCGAGCCGATCGTGGATGCCGGCAGGCAGCTGCACAGCAGCGCCACGACGAGCACCATGGCCGCCGCCAACGCGAATCGCATCCGGACGATGATGGCAGCGCCCGTGGGCTCGTGCACTCGCACATACTCCGCCAATGACTTCGAACGTGGTCGTCATCGGCTCCATCAACGTCGACCTGGTCGTCACCGCCGACCGCCTTCCGCGACCCGGCGAAACGGTGCTCGGCGGCCGATTCGCGATCCACCACGGCGGCAAGGGAGCGAACCAGGCCGTCGCTGCGGCTCGCGCGGGAGCGCGCGTGACGATGATCGGCGCCATCGGCAGTGACGACCATGGCGAGGGTTCGCTCGCGTCGCTGCGCGAGGAGGGCGTGGACGTCAGCCGCGTTCGACGCGTCGAGCGGGAGCCGACCGGCGTCGCCCTCATCGTCGTCGGCCCGCGCGGCGAGAACCAGATCGCGGTCGCGCCGGGCGCCAATGCCACGCTCGAGCTCGACGGCGACGACCGGCAGGCCATCGCGGATGCCGATGTCGTGCTCACCAACCACGAGATCCCGGCCGATACCGTCCTCGACGGCCTGCGGGCCGCGCACGACGCGAACACGACCGCCATCCTGAACCCCGCCC
>JAICRD010000078.1 GCA_025937535.1 Chloroflexota bacterium
GAGCCGGTAGACCGGCACGACGCGGGCGGTGTGGACGGACTCATGGCCGATGGGCGAGAACTCGGGCGAAGTGAACTGCGGTCGCCATCCGCGCTGCGTCACCTTGCCCGACACGATGAGCTGGTCGCCGCTGCGCAGCCGCCGCTCGACGAAGCGGCGCCCGAACCAGATCGCCTCCGCGCTGCCGGTCTCGTCACTGAGCTGCGCGATCACGCGCTGCGGCCGGCGTCCGAACCCCGGCTCGACGCGCACGGCGTCGACACGGACCCGCGCCGACTGCTTCTCGTCAGGCATCAGCTCGCCGAGCGGGCGAAGCTCGCTGAAGTCGTCGTATCGAAACGGCAGGTACCACAGCGCCTCGCGCGGCGTCGAGACCCCCAGCCTGGCGAGCGCCGTCGCGGCACGGGCGAGCTCGGGGAGCGCGCTGCGAATCGGCCGGTCGAGGTCCTCCGGGGCCAGCCGCCGGCTCGATTGCATGGCCCGATCCTAGCGTGCTACCCTTGCGGTCGCTCCGGCGCACGGCGCCGGTTTTGTTCTGATTGGAGATCCTTCACCCATGGCCCGCGTCTGCGATATCTGCGGCAAGCGCCCGATCACCGGCTGGAACCCCCAGTCGGTCGGCATGAACCGCAAGCGCGCACTGCGCCGATGGCTGCCGAACCTTCAGCCGATGACCCTCGTCCGCGATGGCAAGGTCACCAAGGTGAGCGCCTGCAGCCGCTGCCGGCGAACCGCCCAGAAGATCTGACGCCTCCCCGCTGAAGCACCGATGCGCCCGCGTCCATTGACGCGGGCGTTGTCACGTCCGGCGTTGGTGGACGCTCCTCAGGAGAGATCGCGGTCAGAGTCGATCACCAGCGTGAAGGGGCCGTCGTTGACGAGCTCGACCGCCATGTCGGCACCGAAACGGCCGGTGCTCACCGCGATGCCGGCGGCCCGCAGCCGCTCCACGAACCGATCGAGAAGCGGCACGGCGACATCGGGCAGGGCGGCGCCCGTGAAGCCCGGCCGGCGCCCGCGCCGGACATCGGCGTACAGCGTGAACTGCGAGACGACCAGCAGCGCGCCTCCGACATCGGCGATGGACGTGTTCGTCCGCCCGTCCCCGTCCTCGAAGTAACGGAGCCCCACCAGCTTGTCGGCCATGCGGTCGATCACCTCGGCGCTGTCCGAGCCGCCGATGCCGGCCAGGACGAGCGCGCCGGGTCCGATTCCCGCGATCGGCTCATCCGCCACGCGCACGGATGCGCGCGTCACGCGCTGCACCACCAGCCGCATCAGATCCGGACCACCCGCGTGCCGGCGGCCAGGTCCTGGACGCCGCGCTCGCCGCCGAAGCGAAGTGGCACGATCAGATAAATCACCATGAGCAGGTATGCCACTCCAGCAGGTCGACCATGTACGCCGCCACGCGACCTTCGGTCAGGCGCAGCGCGCTCAAGGCGAAGGCGATGCCATGAGCGATGGAGACGGCGCCCCCGATGGCGCCTCCGACGCGCTGGCCGCCGGCTCGGGACTCGCCGAGGTCATCGGCGCCGAGTCCTCGCCGTCTCTGGGCGGACCGAGCGCCGACTCGGTGAAGATCGCGCGCGCGTTCCAGATCATCCAGCCCTTGGCGTCGTTGTCGTCCGCCGCCTGCATCTCCGTCCGCACCTGGTCGGCCGTATACGGGGCGAAGGAGCCGTAGCCGAAGTCCTGGATCCACGGCCGGATGACGACCGGCAGCCCTTCCTTCTGCTCGTTCATGATCTGGAGCGTCTCGTCGATCACCTCGTAGGGATGGTCGTTCGGGACCGGGAAGCCGAAGACGCCCGGGCCGTAATGGGAGGGGTAGACCATCGGGCTGAAGTAGTCGACGTACGGCATGATCACCTCCGGCCGCTGCCCGATGCCCTGGTCGTCGGGCACGATGAAGGAGATCGGGAAGCAGTCGGCCGCCAGGAACGTCTTCGTCATGTCGAGACGCTCGCTGACGACCCGCAGGACGCGCTGGATGGCCGGCAGCCGGAACGACTGCGTGTTCGGCAGGTTCGTATCGGCGACGTCGTACGGCCCGTCGCTGAAGAACCGGATGTAGTCGAGCTGGACCTCGTCGAAGCCCTTGTCGGCGAGGTCGCCGGCGATGGAGGCGATGTACTCGGCAACGCCGGGCGCCGACGGATCCAGCCACGCACCGCCGATGTTGTCGCGCCACGGCTCCCCGGTCGCGCTGTTGCGCACCGCCAGCTCCGGTCGCGCCGCGGCCGAGGTGTTGTCCTTCATCACGACCATCCGCGCGATCGTGTAGATGCCACGCTCCTTCAGCATCGGCAGGAGCTCCTCCAGGTCGAAGATCGGTGCCTCGCGGATGGCTCCGACTTCAGCGGCGGTCTCGAGGTCGGTCGCGTAGTAGAGCCGGCCATCGGTCTCCTTGACGTCGATGACCATGGCGTTGACCTCGGTGCGATCGATCAGCTCGAGCATGGCGTCCAGCCGGCCCGGCGCCTCGAACACGGCCGCCGGCGCATACAGCGCCCGGGCCGCGAACGGCTGCATCGCGACGTCCTTGGTCATCTCGGCGTCGATCGCGATCTCGCCAAGCCGATAGCCGGGCATCTTGTAGATGAGCGTTCCCTCGGCCGGCACCCCGGCGAGCGCATAGGCACCGTCCTCACCGGTCTCGACCATGCGCTCACCGCCGTCGACGAAGACGCGCACGCCGGCCAGCGGCTCACCCGCCTCGTCGGTCACCCTGCCGCTCACAACGTTCGATCGGAGCGCGACCTGGAGCGGCCCCTCGTCAGGTACCGCCGCGCTGGCGGGATCGTGTCCGTCGGCCGTGACCTCGACCGACGCGCCGCGCATCGCGGTCACGGTCGCCGTCCCATCGGCAGCGGTCGTGGCCGTCGCACCATCCACGCTGACCGCTGCTCCGGCGACCGGCTCGTCGGTGCCGCTCGTGAGGACGGTGATCGCGACGTCGCGGGGCTGCTCCGGTGTCGGTGCCGGCGTCGGTACGAAGGGGAGCTGCGGCCCGTCCTCGCCACAGGCGGCGAGCAGCGCGGCGAGGGCCAGGGCGATGATGACCAACGAGGCGAGGCGGCGAGGCAGCGGTTCAGGTCCTTTCGGCGTTGGCATCGGAGTCGCGCGCGTGGGCGGCAGCGCGCAGGGCGGCGACCGTGGGCGTCAGGTCGCCGTCGTTACTGTACAGGCCGCTGCCGACCACCATCACCTCCCCACCTGCAGCATGCGCGCGCCCGATGGTCTCGAGATTCACGCCCCCGTCCACGCCAATCGGCACGTCCAGGCCTCGCCGGTCGATCTCGTCACGCAGCGCTCGCATCTTCGGCAGGACGTCGTCGAGGAACGCCTGGCCGCCCCAGCCGGGATGGACCGTCATGACGAGGAGCAGATCGATCCGCTCCAGCCACGGCAGGACGGCTGACGCGTCCGTCTCCGGGTTGAGCGCGATCCCGGGACGCCTGCCCGCACGCTCGACCTCGGCGATGACGGCGGCCGGGTCGTCGTCCGCCTCCACGTGGAAGACGATGAGGTCGCTCCCCGCCTCGGCGAAGCGTTCGGCATAGGCGAGCGGGTTGCTGATCATGAGATGAGCGTGGAACGGCAGCCCGGTTCGTGGCCGCACGGCCCCGACCACGACCGGCCCCATGGTCAGGTTGTCGACGAAGTGGCCGTCCATGACGTCGAGGTGGATCGAGTCGACCCCGCCGTCGGCCGCGCGCTCGACCTCGGTACCGAGCGATGCGAAGTCGGCGTTGAGGATGCTGGCGCTGATGTGCGACCCGTGGGGTCCGCCCATCACGCCGACGCCACCGGAAGCGCTGCCGCTTCGCGCGCCTCCCGCAGGGAGCGACCCGAGAGCTGGGCGTGGAGCTGGCCGCAGGCCGCCTCGATCTCGCGGCCACGCGTGTCGCGCACCGTCGTCGGCACGCCGCCCGCCCGGAGGGTGGCCACGAACCGATCGATGCGCGTTCGTGGCGTGCCGCTCCAGCGCGAGCCCGGCGTCGGGTTCAGCGGGATGAGGTTGACGTGGGAACGCCAGCCACGGGCAAGGGCCGCGAGGCGCGACGCCTGCTCATCGGTGTCGTTCAGGCCGTCGATCATCACGTACTCGAGGCTGACGCGCCGACCCGTCCGCGCGGCGAACCGACGCCCCGCGGCGACGACCTCGCGCAGCGGCCACTTGCGATTGATCGGCACCAGCTCGTCGCGCAGCTCGTCGGTTGCGGCATGAAGGCTGATAGCGAGGTTCACCTGCGGCAGCTCGGTAATCATGCGGTCCATGCCCGGGACTACGCCGGACGTCGAGACGGTGATGTGCCGCGCCCCGATCCCGAGCCGCTGCGGGTCGTTCAGCAGGCGCACCGCCTCGAAGGCGCGGTCCGCGTTGTTGAGCGGCTCCCCCATTCCCATGAAGACGATGTTGTAGTGGCCGCGGCCCGCGCCGCCGAGCGCATTCCACGGTGGCCGATGCCAGTGGAGGACCTGGTCGACGATCTCGCCCGGCGTGAGCTGCCGGCCGAATCCGGCCTGACCCGTCGCGCAGAACGGGCATGCCACCGCGCAGCCGGCCTGCGAGCTGATGCAGATCGTCGTCCGTTCGCCGGCCGCGCCACGGGCCGGGTAGCGCATGAGGACCGACTCGATCCGTTGGCCGTCGGCCAGCTCGTGCACCGCCTTGGCGGTCATGCCGCCATCGGCGCCCATGACGTGGCTGTCGGCGATCGTGCTGAACCGGAAGTCCGCAGCGAGCGCCCTACGCAGCGTGCGCGGCAGCTCGGTCAGGTCGTCGAATGCCGCCGCGTCAGGGCGGTGTGCACCGCTCAGGATCTGCCCCGCCCGATACGCCGGCTCGCCGCGGGCCGAGAGCCACGCGGCGAGCGATGGAACGTCGATCTCGCTGATCGCCGGCCGAGGCCCGGCGAGCACGGGCTCAGTCACGGCGACCGAAGATCAGCCAGGCGTAGTACAGGAACGTCAGGAGCGCGGTCAACGCGCCGGCGACGTAGGTCCAGGCAGCCGCCTTGAGCACGTCGCGTGCGCCCGCCTGGCGCTCGCCGACCAGCCCCAGGCCGTTGACGAACGCCAGCGCCTTCCCCGATGCGCCGATCTCGACCGGCAGCGTCGCGAAGGTGAAGACCACGGCTCCGGCAAAGCCGATGAGGCCGACGAGCGCCAGCCCCGTGAGGTTCAGCCAGAAGCCGGCGATGATCAGCCAGGGTGCGATGCTGGATCCGAACTGCGCGGCCGGCACGATGGCCTGACGCAGCGCCATGGCGGGCTCCCGCTGCTTGTCCTGCAGCGCGTGGCCCACTTCGTGCGCGATGACGGCCGCCGCCGCCACGGACAGGCGCGGCGCCGTGGTGGTGAGGCCCTGGGTGGCCAGCGCGGATGCGTCGGCGACCTGGGTGCTGACGCGGAGCACCTTGCCCCGCGGGTCGTAGTGGTCGGTCAGCTGGCCGGGCGTGGGCTCGATGCGCACGTCCGTCAGCCCCTGCCGGTCGAGCAGGCGCCGCGCGAAGTCGAACGCGTCGAGGTTGAGGCCGGAGTCGACCTTCGCCCACTTGGCGTAGGTCGAGCGGACGCGCCACGCCGCCCATCCGGTGATCGCCAGCGTGACGACCAGGACGACGATGTAGAGCGGGTCGAAGAACAGCATGTGTGAACCCACCTCCCGAGAGGGTTGGCGAGAGTATATCCGACCTCCCCGCCACGTCCTTCACACGGCCCTTTGGCGGTGCGACCCGCCACGCGGCATGGGACCTGCCGTAGGGACCGATGCACACACGAGCGAGGAGACAACAGCGTCATGCCACTCACCAGACGCATCAACGACATCCAGGTCGGCCGGCGAGCATCGCGCTGGCGCGGCGCGATGATGGCCCTGACCGGCGCCGCGGCCGGGGCTGCGGCCGCCTTCCTGGCCGATCCAGCGCGCGGCCGCGCACGACGCGCCCGGCTCCTCGACCAAAGTGCGGCGGGGGTGCGCCACGCCGGGCGGGCCGTGGAGCGTGGAATACGCGGCCTGCGCAGCACGGCCGAGGGCAAGCTGCAGGCCATGGCGCAGGGCGGCGAACGGGTGGGGCCGATTGACGACGTCACCATCCGCGACCGCGCCGAGAGCGAGCTGTTCCGCGACGCGGACGTGCCCAAGGGCACGATCAACATCAACGTCGAACGCGGCATCATCGTGCTGCGCGGCGAGGTGCCCGACGACGCGATGCGGCGGCGGCTCGCCGAGCAGGCTGCCGCTATCGATGGCGTCTGGAGCGTCCGGAACCTTCTCCACCTGCCGGGCGAGCCCGCAGAGGAGATGGCGGCTTCGACCGCCTAGCGGACCACCTCCGCCGGGCGCGCGGTGCCCAGGAGGACGTGCTCCCGCGCCAATCCGCGGCGCCAATCGCCCGCGGGCATGGTCGCGCGGCCTTCGGGCTGGACGATCTCCAGGACCAGGGCACCTGCCCCGCAGGCCACGGCGGGCTCGTCGCCCGGCAGCAGTGCGCCGATGGGCACGTCGTCGACGCCGGCCGATGGGCGCGCTCGCCGAACGTGCAGGCGCCGATCATCGACGGTCGTCCATGCGCCCGGCCATGGCTGAAGCGCGCGCACCTGGCGATCGATCTCGGTCGCGGGCCGGCGCCAGTCGATCCAGCCGTCCTCACGCGTGAACGGATGGACGTGGGTCGCCGCCCCGGAATCCTGCGGCTTGGCCGTGACCGTCCCCGCGGCCCAGCGCTCCAGCTCCGGCGGCACCACGTCGGCCGCCAGGTCGGCGAGGCGAGCCTCGAGCTCGGGCGTCGTCTCGCGGCCGGTCAGCTCGACCGGCCAGCTGGCGACGATCGGTCCGGCGTCGAGCTCGGCCGTCATGATCATCAGCGTGACGCCGCCTCGCTCGTCTCCGGCCAAGATCGTTCCGGCCACCGGAGCGGCGCCGCGATGGCGCGGCAGGAGCGAGGGGTGGACGTTGAGCGGTGGTCGCGTCCCCATCTCGAGCAGCGCCTTCGGCACCATCTGGCCGTACGCCACCAGCAGGAGGCCGTCGGGGCCCCATTCATTCAACGCGGCCTGCGCATCACCGGAACGCAGCCGCGCGGGGGTCAGAACGTCGAGATCGTGCTCGCGAGCGTAGGTCGTGATCGGCGTCGCCCGGAGCTGGAGCCGCCGACCCGCGGGGCGGTCGGGCTGGCTGACGACCAGGAGCTGATCGGCCATCTTCGCGACGCGTGCGAGCAGCGGGACGCCGAAGGCGCCGGTCCCGAGGAAGGCGATGCGTCCGAGCCCACCCACTAGATGCCGGCGGCCGTCTCTTCGGTGACCTCGTCCTCGGCCTCGCGAACGTGGACGAGCTCGTCGAGCGAGTCGAGGTAGTCGATGTAGAGGCGGCCATTGAGGTGGTCGATCTCGTGCTGCAGTGCGCGCGCGAAGAGCTCCTCGCCCTTGACGCGGAACTCCTTGCCATGGCGGTCGCGCGCCTTGACGGTGACCTTGGCGGCGCGCGTGACCTCGGCCACGTAGCCGGGGATCGAGAGGCAGCCCTCCCAGTCGACCTGCTCGCCGGACGACTTCACGATCTGCGGGTTGACGAGCTCGGTGAGCTTTCCATCGATCTCGATGATCGCCACCTGGAGCGGCACGGCCACCTGGTTGGCGGCGAGCCCAACCCCCGGCGCATCGCGCATGGTCGGCAGCATGTCGTCCAGGAGCCGATGCAGGCTGGCGTCGAAGCTCGAGACCTTCTTCGTGCGCTCGCGGAGCACGGGATCCTCGGCGGTGACGATGCGACGGATGGCCATCGGCTCGGATTGTACGAGAACTCAGAGCAGCGACTCGGGGTCGACGTCGATCGCCACGCCGGCCGGAACGCGCTCAAGCGCGCGTCCCCGCGACTCGGCATCCGGCGCGCGCACGACCACCTGGAACCGATAGCGCCCGGCACGTCGCGCGACGTAGGCGGGCAGCGGACCCAACGCCTCGACGCCGGGAAGCGTCACCGCGGCCGCGGCCTCGCGTCCGCGCTCCTCGGCCTTCGCCCGGTCCGCATCGGCGACGAGGAGGCGTGCCAGGACGCTGAACGGCGGGTAGCCGAGCAGGCGGCGTCGCAGGAGCTCCTCATCGGCGAACCCGTCGACGTCGAGCGCCGCGGCGGCCTTCACCGCGTAGTGGGATGGCGCGTAGGTCTGGATGATGACCGCGCCTGGCTGCGTTCCGCGCCCGGCGCGGCCGGCGACCTGCGCCAGCAGCTGGAACGTGCGCTCCGCCGCCCGATAGTCCGGCAGGTTGAGCGTCACGTCGGCGGCCATGACGGCGGCAAGCGTCACCGATGGCAGGTCCAGCCCCTTGGCCGCCAGCTGCGTGCCGACCAGGACGTCGACGCGCCCGTCCCGGAAGTCGTCGTACACCGACTCGAACCCGCGCCGCGCCGCCAGCGCGTCGGAGTCCAGGCGCGCAACCCGGAGACCCGGGAACCGGGCGCGGAGCTCGGCCTCGACGCGTTGCGTCCCGGCGCCGAAGTAGCGGATTCGTGCGCTGCCGCACGTCGGGCAGGTCTGCGCCGGTACCGCCGCCCGGCCGCAGTGATGGCACCGCAGCGTCCCGCCGTCGAGGTGATAGACGAGCGGCAGATCGCAGTCGGGGCAGCGCAGGCTCTCACCACAGTCGCGGCACAGGATGAATGTCGCCGCGCCGCGACGGTTGATGAGCAGCACCGCCTGCTCGGCGCCGCGCCGCAGCGCGCCGAGCGCATCGGCCAGGGGTGCGGAGAAGATCGAGCGGTTGCCGGCGGCAAGCTCGGCCCGCAGGTCGACCAGCTCGATGGCCGGCGTGCCGCCGACCCGGCGCTCCGCGAGGCGGGCTCGCTCCGCGTGTCCGCCACGCACCCGTACCAGCGTGACGAGATCCGGCGTCGCGCTGCCGAGGACGACCCGGCCGCCGCACAGCGCGGCGCGGCGACGCGCCACCCAGCGCGCGTCGTAGCGCGGGGTGCGGTCGGACTTGTATCCGCCGTCGTGCTCCTCGTCGACGACGATGAGGCCCGGGTCGAGCGGCGCGAACGCAGCGGTCCGCGTGCCGACAACGACCCGCGCTCGCCCGCGCATGATCCGCCACCACTCGTCGTGCCGCTCCCCCGCC
>JAICRD010000005.1 GCA_025937535.1 Chloroflexota bacterium
GAGCTCGACCGCCAGGACCGATGCGCCCGCCGCGAGGAGCCGGCGAGTGAGCACCCCGAGGCCCGGACCGATCTCGACGACGCGGTCGCCCGGTGACAGCTCGGCGGCGTCGACGATGGAATCCAGCGCGGTCGGATCGGTCAGGAAGTTCTGGCTGAGGCTCTTGCGCGGCCGCAGGCGCTCGGCTCCCATCAGCCGGCGCAGCTGCCCGGGCGTTGGCGGGACGAGGCGATCCGGCGCCAGCGGATCCGTCACAGACCGTCCAACCACGGCAGTGACAGGTTCGGGATCGCCTCGAGCGTTGCGTCGGCGCGGTCACCGGCCGCGAGACGATGGGCCGCCGCAGCGCCGATCATGGCGCCGTTGTCGGTGCACCACGCCGGCGGCGGCACGCGGAGCGACAGGCCGTCCGCGGCGAGCCGGTCGTCGAGCGTCGCGCGCAGCGCGCGGTTGGCCGCCACGCCGCCCCCGAGCGCAACGGATGCCACGCCGTGGTCGCGCGCGGCCCCGACGGTCTTGCTGGCCAGCGCGTCGACCACCGCCTCCTCGAAGGCGGCCGCGATGCCGTCGACCGGGACCGGCTCGCCGCGGTCGCGGTAGCCCTGGACCTCGCGCAGCACCGCGGTCTTGAGCCCGGAGAAGCTGAAGTCGTAGGCGCCATCGGTTCGGGCACGCGGGAATCGGGTCACCGGCGTGGCGCCCTGCGCCGCCTGTGAGATCGCCGGGCCGCCCGGGTACGGGAGGTCGAGCAACCGGCCGACCTTGTCGAACGCCTCGCCGGCCGCGTCGTCGACCGTCTGGCCGAGCAGGGTGTAGCGGCCGTGGTCGTGCATGAGCACGAGCTGGCTGTGCCCACCGCTGACGACCAGGCACAGCAGCGGGAACTCCGGCTCCGGCGGCAGCGGCTCGCCGGCCGGCGCATCGGTCAGCCAGTTGGCGTAGATGTGGCCCTCGATGTGGTTCACCCCCACCAGCGGCTTGCCGTGCGTCACGGCCAGTGCCTTGGCGACGTTCACGCCGACCAGGAGCGAGCCGATGAGGCCCGGGCCGTACGTCACGGCCACGGCATCGATGTCGTCCCAGGCGGCCTCGGCCTGCTCGATCGCCGCCTCCAGCGTCGGGATGATCCAGCGCAGCTGCTGGCGAGCCGCGACCTCCGGCACGATGCCACCGGTCGCGGCATGCAGCGCGACCTGGGACGCGACCTGGTTCGCCTCGATCCGGCGGCCGCCGACGACCACCGCGACGCCGGTCTCGTCGCAGGACGACTCGATGGCCAGGATGCGGGGACCGCTCATCGCGTGAGCCGCTCGCGCTCGGTGGCGAGGATCTCTCGCATCCGCGGATCGTCGAGCGCGGGGGTGGTCATGACCAGCGCGTCCTCGCCATCGTCGGTGTAGTAGCGCGCGCGGCGCCCGGCGAGGTCGAAGCCGAACCCGCGATACAGCGCCTGCGCTGCCTCGTTCGAGACGCGAACCTCGAGGGTCATGCGCCGCGCGCCGATGGCGATCGACAGCTCTGCCAGGTTGAGCAGGAGCTGTCGGCCGATGCCCTGGCGCCGCCAGTCCGGGTGCACACCGAACGTCGTGACGTGGCCCTCGTCGACCATCAGCCACAGTCCGGCGAACCCGACGACCTGCTCCCCCGCCCGGGCGACGACGTATCGCGCCAGTCGATTGCCCCTGAGCTCCTGCTCGAAGGCATGTGCCGGCCAGGGGGTGGCGAAGCTGAGCCGCTCGATCTCGTGCACGGCGGCCACGTCGCCGAGGGTCATCGGCTCGACCCGGACGCGCGCGGTCAGAGCCACTTCACGGTCCCCTCCGGCTCGACGCTCACGCCGCGCGGCGCGCGCAGGTAGGCCGGCTCGAGGCGCCGAAGGTCGTCACCCACCGGATCGGCTGCCAGGCGCTCGGCGGCGAGGCGCGCGATGGCTCCGGCGCCGCGCGGACGGCGTGCGTCGCGAAGCCCCAAGGCCGAGGCCAGCTCTGCCGGCGCCACGACGGACGAGGATTCGAGGCCGTCGGGGAGCGCCACGTGCTCCACGATGGCCGGCCGGTCCGTGTCGCGGGTCAGCAGATAGGCCTCTCGCGCGCCGGCCCGAGCGAGGGCGGCCACGGCATCGGGCTCGGCAGCGAGCCAGGCGGCCAGGCTCGGGACGCCGACGATCGGACACGCGACGCCGACGGCCAGTCCCTTGGCGAGCGCCATCGCCACCCGCAGGCCGGTGAAGGACCCCGGCCCGGTGCCGGTCGCCACGGCGGCAGCATCATGCAACGAGCGCCCGTTCGTCTCGAGCAGCTCGAGCAGACGCGGCAGCAGTTCGGCCGATTGGCGCTGCTCGCTCGTCCAGGCCACCTCGTCGATCGAGCTGCCGTCGGCGTTCGCGATGGCAACCGAGAGGTCGGTCGAGGCGGCGTCGATGGCGATGATCATCGGTCCCGCAGGGCCGCATCGGCCAGGCGGCGGTGCGCGTCGCCGATGGCGGTCCAGCGCAGCTGGCGCAGGTCGGAATCGGCGGATGGCGCCGTGATCACGACCTCGAGGAGCTCGGCCGGCAACCAGTCGCGGATTCGATCCGCCCATTCGATCACGACCACGCCATCGGCCTGGCGCTCGTCGATGAGCCCTGCGGCGACAGCGTCCTCCGGATCGTCGAGGCGATAGGCGTCGATGTGGTACAGGCGCAACCGGCCGGCATGCTCGTTCATGAGCACGAACGTCGGGCTGTTGACGACCGTCGACACGCTCAGCCCGTCGGCGACGCCCTTTGCGAGCTGCGTCTTCCCCGCACCGAGCTCACCGACCAGTGCCAGGACGGTGCCTGCCGAGGCCGCTTGGCCGATGGCGCGGCCGATCGCCCTGGTCCGGTCAGGCCCGTCGCTGGTGACGACGTCGCTCCCGGAGGCCGGCGCGGCCCCATCTGCGGCGCCCGCCAGCGTGCTGCGTTGCATGCTCGAAAGTATAGGAAGGGCCGGCTCAGCCGCCGGACAGGTCTCCCGTCGCCTCGAGGTTGGCGAGCGGGATGACCGCGGTGCGCCCGTCCTCGAACCGGACCAGGGCCGACCGTGAGACGACGCCCGCCCCGGTGGCATGGGGCTGGTCGAGCACCCGCAGGAGCTCCCCACCGATGCCGGCGAAGGGGCGTCGCAGCGCCAGGACGCGGTTCCCCGGCCGTGCCAGGACTCGCCGCGGAGGGGGTGCATCGGCCTCGTAGACGTAGACGCGTGCCGTCTCGCCGAAGACGCTGGCCACGCGGCCCTCGTGCGAACGGAACCAGGCGAACAGCTCCGCGCCGATGCCGACCTTGCCGAAGCCCTCGACGATCACGATCGCCAGGTCGCCGCGCGCGCCGCCGACCTCGCGCCGACGGCGCTGGGCGGCCTCGAAGTCGCGCAGCTCCTTGTCGAGCACGCCACCGACCACGATCCCGGCCACGCCCATGGCACGTGCCCTGGTCAGCGCCTCGGCCGACGCTCGGGAGCCGCCGACCAGGATGCGTCCGGTCGCGCTGACGTCGATGCCGCCGGCTCTGAGCTCGTCGCCGGGCTCGTGGACCGCCATCCGGAGCTCGCCGTGGACCGCCTTGCCGCTCCCACCCACCCCGGTCACGAGCGCACCGGCCACGCGAATCTCGATCGCGTCCGGCGTGACGGAGGTGACCTCGCCACGGACGTGGCCGAGGACGGGCTCCGTCGGGCCGAGTGGCGCGACCAGCGCCGAGCCGTCATCGAGGTCGTAGCCAAGGAACAGGCATGCCTGCGGCGCGAGCACCTCGCGACCGTGACCGTCGTCCGCGATCCGGTCACCGGCCTCGAGCGCGGTCCCGGGGCGGACGGCGAGCAGGTCCGCCGCGTCGGCGGCCGACCGGCGCAGCCGCGAGGCGATCGGCACGCTCATCCCTCCCGAGGCCGGGCGTCGGGTGGCGAGCACCTCGGCCGGCTCGACGCTGTGCCCGACCTCGACCAGCACGGTCGCGCCGACGGGGAGGCGAACCCGATGCAGGACGCTCATGTGACGCGGTCCAGGTCGCGAGACAGCGCGTCGTGCCAGGCGGCGAGCACCGCGCGCCGATCGTCGCCGCGCCGCGGCAGGGCGATCGGCACGCCCCGACCGTCGAGCATGATGCCGACGGCGCCACCTGTCGCTCGGGCCTGGATGCGCGGCGAGCGGCGTGATGCGCCCAGCGTGATGCCGGGCCCGGGCTCGATCAGCAGCTCCGCCTCCTGGCCCGCGGCGAGCGGGACGACCTGCAGCTGACCGACGCGAACCTCGACCGGCGCGTGGCTCGGCCAGCCGGGACGATGGACGGTGACCCGCATGGCGAGCTGACCCGCGCTGCCGCCGCGGCACACCACGGACGTGCCGCGCGGCACGACCAGGTCGTCCGCCAAGAGGGTGATCCCCTCGCGGATCTCCTCGTCAGGCAGCGAGCCGAGCGGTCCGAGCACCGAGCCGGCATCGACGGCGAGCTGGGTGACGCCGATCGGCCGCACGCCGTCGAGGAGCATGCGCGCGGCGGCGCCGGGATGGGGCGCGGCGGCGATCGTGCGTCCGGCACCGACGACCAGGTCGACCGCCTCAGGGGGCCCGTCCTCGACCATGCCGGCGATGAGCATCCGGACGGCCGCCTGCGTCGCGCTCAGCTCCTCCGGAAGCTGGGGCACCGTCGTCGGCCGCGCTCTGAGGGTCTGTAGCGTGTCCGCCACGGCGGCCTCGTCACCGGCGTCGCCCGCGATCCGGGTGACCCGCGCGGCGGCGCCTGGGACGTCGGCCGCGCCCGCCAGGCCGCCGGTGGAATACACGCGCACCGCGCTTGTGCCGTCGGGCTCGGCGAGGGCGTGCACCGCTCCCCGAGCACCGACGTCGATGCCCAGGATGCGCAGGCCGCCGTCGGACGCCATCGTGGCGATCGCACGCGGAAACGCGACCGAGGCGAGATGTCGCTCGTCCTCATCGGCGACGATCGCGCGTAGGACGGCCTGGAGATGGTCGCGCAGCGGACCCGTCTCCTCGCGACGCGCATCCGGCCGTGGGTTCGCCACCGTGGAGACGGCACCGTCCTCGAACAGGCCCGCGACATCGTCGCCCAGCTGGGCGGACCCCGCCCAGATGACCGGTCCGGATTCGGGAAGGCGGGCCGATGCCACGAGCGCTGCCGCCTCGAGGGCGCGTGGGCTGCGCGCATCGTCGAAACCGCCGGCGACCAGCCAGGCATCGACTTCGGCGGACTGCAGCCGCGCGAGCCGATCGGCCAGCGTGCGTCCGTCGTCGAGCGTCACCGCCTCGATGACCTGCCAGCCGGCCGCTTCGGCGGCGCGTCGCGCGCTGCTGCCGGAGACCTCACGCGACACGGCGACCACCGCCAGGCGGCCCGGATTGCGCGCCGTGTGGCACTCGATCCGCGTGGCGCCGTCCAGGAGGGCGTCCCACTCGTTCGCCAACCGGGGATCGCCCGCGGCCACGAGCCGATCGATGAGCCCGCGTCGCAGCTCGGCCGCGCCCCAGGCCGTCGGCTGGGCGACGTGCGTGACCAGCCGCCAGCGTCCGCGCACGCGTCCGATCACGCCCGCCTTCGCCCATGCCGAGCCGACGTCGACGAGCAGCGCGAGCTCGGTGCTCACCTCGCTCATCTCGCCAGCCCGAGCCAGTCGCCGACGAGGAAGGCGATCCGATCGACGAGGAGGACGAGCCTGGAGAACAGCAGGTAGCCGAGCCAGCCGCCCAGCCCGGCCAGCATGAGCCAGCGCCCGCCAGCCGCCGCAAGGGACACGACGCGGCCACGTGGGGTGCCGTGCACGAAGCCGATGAGAACCAGGCCGCTCACGCCGGCCGCGGCGACGCCGACGACGGTGTCGGTGACGGTTGCCTCTCGACCGGCGACGGTCGCCGCCAGCTGGGGGAGCAAGGTCCCGACCACCGCGCCGCCCAGCGCGAACGCGGCCAGCGTGCCGATGGTGATGGACAGCGGAACGCCGGCCACGACACGCGGCAGCCACGGCACCGCCGCGGCCGCAGCCACGAGGAGCAGCCCGAGCCACAGCTCGGGGCGGCCGCCCGGATCCGCGACGAGCGGCTCCACGATGCGCGGCACGATGACCTCGGTGATCGCGAGCAGCGCCAGGAACCCGGTGGTCAGGCCGGCGAGCAAGTGCTGCGACCAGCCGAAGACGCGCCGCTCGCCGAGCAGTCCACCGAGCACGACGATGGTGGCCAGCGCCGCGACCCAGGTCGCGATCTGATCCGCCTGGGCGGTGCCGAAGAAGCCGCTCACGCGACGTCCCGGGGTCGGGCGGCCCGCATCACGGCAGCCAGCCGGCTGCCGAAGGCCTGCCCCAGCACGCCGATCGCCACCAGCAGACCGACAATGATGGCTGCCGGCGACGGGCCGGCGGCCGGGTCCACCATGCGCTCCAGCCGGCCGAGCTCCGCCTGTGCGCGGTACGCCGCACCGTCGCGCGGCGTCCCGATCAATGCCGCCAGCTGGCCGCTGGCGCGATACGGCTCGAGCTCGGGCAGCAGCACCGTCGGCGCGATGGCGACGATCGGCAGGCCGTCGATGCGCGGCTGGACCTGCTCGACCCAGCTGCGGGCCCCGAGGTCGATGCCGCCGATCACCACGGCGAGGTCCGGGGGCGAGGGCAGATCGGCGCGGATGGGGTCCTGCGACCCGCCGTTGATGCCGCGCGCCACCGCCACGAGTGCCGCCTCGGCACCGGGCAGGAAGCCGAGGTCGATGAGCTGCCGCGGGTTCGCCTCCGACCGATCCATGCGCGCCAGCTCGGCGATGGCGAGCGCGCGTCCATCCGGCGTCAGGCTGACGAGCCCGAGCGTCGCCCCGCGGTTGAGGAGATCGGCCAGCACGGCCCGCACCGTCGGTCGAATCTCGGCATAGGTGCCCACGTCCGGATCGAAGCCGACGAGCACGAGCGCGTCGTCGGGCATCGCGTCGAAGGCCGCCGTCACCGCGCGCGCCGCGCCGTCATCGGCGCTCTCCAGCGTGAGCCGGTCGTCGAGGCCGGCGAGAAGCGCGGCCGCCAGGGCGCCGACCAGCAGCAGCGGCGCCAGCCGCGCGGCGAGGGCGCTCCGCTCACTCATCGGTCGCGCCGACCCCCAGCAGCGTGCGCGCGGCGAAGACCGCCGCAAGGATGGCGACGCCGATGAGCATCCCACGAAAGACCGCCCCGATCGGGACGGCGAGCGCCCAGCCGGCGGCGTCGGACAGCCGCTCCCCGACGACACCGCCGATCGGCAGGAGCATCAGCAGCACGACGAGCGCAGCGCCGACGAGGACCGTGGCCTCGCGGCTGCGCGACGCCAGCGAACGGCGCGATGCGGCGAGCGTCGTGACGAACAGCAGGCCGAACAGCGTCGCGCCGATCGGGATCAGGAGCGCGGCGACCAGCCAGCCGACCGCCGGGTCGGTGGCGCCGGCGGCGCCGGGCCGCAGGCCGGCGATGAGCATGGCCGCCATGCCGGCGAGCACGAGTGCGGCGCCGATCGGGTCGCCACGACGGCGCCACAGGTCTCGGGCGCGCCGGACGGCGAGGGACGCGACCGCGGCCAGCGCCGCTCCGGCCGCGACCAGGATCGCCGCGTCGATGGCGACGCCGGCCAGCTCGGAGAGGGAATCGTTGACGAGGAGCAGGTCGGCGAGGACCAGCACCCCGACGACCACGACGAGGGCCGGAATGGTCGCCCGCTTCACGCCTCGCCGATCCCGAGCAGCAGATCGGCTGGATCGATGATGCCCATGAGCGCGAGCGCCGTGCCGATCACGATGGCGGCCACGGCGAACCCGATCAGCCTGTTGGCCGCGATGACCATGGTCCGCTCGCCGACGTCGGCACGCAGGTCCGCCGCGACCTGGAAGGCCTCGGCCCCGACGAGGGCCCCGCCACCGGCGAGCAGCAGCGATGGCGCCTGCGCGACCTCGGCCGATGCCGCGGCGAGCGAACCGGCGCCGCCCCGCAGGCCCTCGAGATGGAGCGTGGCCTCCTCGCGCATGCTGCCGGCCGCGACCGCCGCTGCCGGCCGCGCCCGCGCCGTCATGACGAGGCCCGCGGGCGCCAGCCGCCCCTCACCCACCATGACGATCCGCGAGCGGCCGACGCGCTCCTGCGTCGAGGTCGCCGCGTGCGCGGCATCCAGCGTTGCCGCCGCGGCCGCGGCGGCCAATGGATCGTTGGTGAGGACGCGCAACGGGACGCCGCTCCGCGCGGCGGCGCGGGCGACGTGGCCCAGCACCGGCAGCGCCGCGAGCGTCTGGAGGCGGCCGTGGACGTCGGTCGAGCGGCCGACGCCGGCCGTGCCGAGCGACATCACCGCATCGGTGCCGGCCTCCGCGGCCAGTGCCATCGCGCGTCCGAGGCTGGCCAGGCCGCCGGCATCGCTCGTCACCCAGCGGCTGACCGGGCGCGCCACGAGCTGGAGGAACACGAGGAGCACCCCGAGGACGACCAGCGTCGGACCGGTCTCGAAGCGGAGCGACGAGGCGCCGAGGATCTCGCCGACGAAGCGGATGACGCCCGCGACCAGGTCAGTCGGGCTCGGCACCGCCGGCCCCCTGGCTGCGACGATCCAGCTGGTCGATGAGGCGATCGAGGCCGTCCTCGTCCTCGAGCAGCGCGCTCGCGTCGGCGGTCCGACCCCCGAACGCGGCGCCGAGGAGGGGTCCGAGCGCGACGCCCAGGTCGGAGAGGAGCGGCGCGAGCGGTCGGTGAGCGTCGGCGAAGAGCCGCGCTGGCGCGGCGAGCCCCCGGCGGTCGAGCGTCTCGGCCACCCGGCGCGCCGGTCCGCCGCTCACCGGGAGCGCGCTCCGGCCTCGGCGGCCTGCAGTGCGTCGGACAGCGCGCGGACCTCGGCGGCGTGCGGGCCGGCGAGGACGATCGTCTCGATCGGCGTGGACGGCGCCTCGGCGCGCAGGGTCGAGACCATGATCGCGGCCACATCGGCGACGGCGAAGACCCCGTGCTCGATGCCGAGCGGCGCCATGGCGATGCGGCGCAGCTGGAGGGGCTCGGCGAAGGCAAGCACGGCCCTGACGGCACGCGCCAACGCCTCGGGATCGGCGCGTCGATCGTGACCCGCCGCGACCGCGTGGATCACGTACGGGGCGACCAACGAGCCACCGCCGGTGGCCACTGCCGTTCCGGGTCTGATCGGCCCCTGGCCGACGGCCGCGCGCTCGATCTCGTCGCCACCGGCGCGCTTCACGGCGGCGCCGGCGCCCACCGTCATGAAGAGCGACTCGTTGGCGGCGACGACGATCGCATCCACCTCGAGCTCAGCGATCTCCCCCTGCCAGACGTCGATCTCGATCGGTTCTGCCATGGTGCCTTCGTTCGGTGCGGTCTGCCCGGTTCAATCCGCTCCGAGGTGGAGCCGCGGAAGCCGGCCGCGGAGCGCGGTCGTGACTTCGTAGTTGATGGTGCGACGCTCGTCGGCGACCTCTTCGGCGGTGATCCGCTCGCCGTCCTGGCTGCCGATGAGCACGAACTCGTCGCCGTAGGTTACACCAGGCACCCCGCCGATATCGACGGTCAGCCCATCCATGCTGACCGCCCCGACGATGGGCACGCGCTGGCCACGAACGAGCGCGACGCCGTTGTTGGCGTGCGCCCGTGGCCAGCCGTCGCCGTAGCCGATGCCGAGCGTCGCGATGCGCGTCGCGGTCCGAGCGCGGAAGCGCAGGCCATAGCCGATGGCCTCGCCGGCAGGCAGATCGAAGATGCGCAGCGCCAGCGCCTTCACGCTCAGCGCCGGCCGCAGCGCGATGGGATCGCCGGTCGCCCAGGCGGGCAGCAGCCCGTACAACGCCAGGCCGGGGCGGATGGCCCCGGAGAGACCCGGGTCACCGGCAAGGATCCCGCCGGTGGCGCTCACGTGGACGAGCCCCGGGTCGATGCCGGCCGAGCGCATCGCGTCCAGCGTGCGCGCAAGACGCAGGACCTGGACCTCGGTATAGGCATCGTCCTCGCCCGGTACGGCGAGGTGGCTCATCGTCCCGGCGAGCTCGAGGTGCGGGCTGCGGGCGATGGAGGCCGCCAGGCCGACCGCATCGTCGGGTGCGGCTCCCTGGCGGCCGAGCCCGGTGTCCACCTTGAGATGGACGCGGATGACGCCATCGGTCGCCCCGTCCAGCAGCTGTATGGATCGCTCGTCGTAGACGATCGGCTCCAGCCTCGCATCGGCGACGACCTTCGCCTCGCCGGGGCCGACGCCCCACAGGACGAGGATCGGCACGCCGATGCCGGCATCTCGCAGCGTTACGCCCTCATCGACGGTCGCCACCGCCAGGCGCTCGACCCCCGCCGCGACGAGCGTGCGCGCCACCGCCTCGGCGCCGTGGCCGTAGGCATCGGCCTTGACCACGGCGATGACCTCGGCGCCGGGCGCGCGGTTGCGGATCGTGGCCAGGTTGGAACGAATCGCGGCGTGGTCGACCTCGACCCACGCACGATGCGGGCTGCGCGGCTCGGTCATGTGCCCTCGCCGCGCAGCTGGGCGATCGCCTCCGGCACGAGCGACGCGATGTCGGTGGCCATCACGCCCGCCGATCCGATTCGCTGGGCGGCGAGCAGTCCCGCTGCGCCGTGGACGGCAACGCCGCAGGCGGCCGCATCGAGCGGCGCCGCCCCACCGGCCAGGAAGGCCCCGATGACGCCGGCCAGCACGTCGCCGCTACCGGCCGTGGCCAGGGCGGGCGTGGCGACGTTGGACCGAAGGGCTTCGCCGCCCGGCTCGGCGACGACGGTGTGAGCACCCTTGAGGACGACGACCTGGTCCCACCGGAGGGCGGCCTCCGCGGCCGCCACTGCGCGCGCCTCGTCGTCGTCGCCGTCCGGGGCGTCGGCTCCGGTCAGGCGCGCGAATTCGCCGGGATGCGGGGTGAGGACGAGGGTGCCACGCACTCCCTGCCACCAGCGGGCGCCATCGGCGAGGGCGTTGAGGCCGTCGGCGTCGACGACCACCGGCATCTCGAGCGAGGCGATGAGCTGCCGCGTGCGACGCTGCGTGGCCGGCTGGCGGCCGAGCCCCGGGCCGATGACGACCGCGTCATAGTCGGGCGCCTCGGTGGCGACACGACGCCATCCGCCGGGAGCGATCAGGCCGGGCGCCTCCTCGTCGAGCGCCATCCAGGTCAGCGCCGGGACCGCTCCAGCCACGCGGGCGACGACCGACTCGGCCGCGGCGACGCGGGCCAGCCCGACGCCGGCACGCATGGCGCCGAGCGCGGCGAGGAGCGCGGCGCCCGGATAGTCGATCGAGCCGGCCACGACCAGCAGGCGGCCGAAGTCGCCCTTGTGCGCACGCTCGGGCCGCTGCGGCAGATGGCCGGCGACCCAGCGCTGGGTCATCGTGCGGGCGGCGGCCACCTCAGTCGTGCCGCCGGTGCGCGACCGCCACGGCGACGGCCATATGGCGCTCGTGAGAGATCGACACGCTGACCTCGTCGAGGCCCATGTCATCGGCTCGTGCCGCCGCGCGTCCGTGAAGGTAGACCTGGGGCTGGCCCGCGCGGTTCGGCAGGATCTCGATCTCCCGCCAGCCAACCCCGCGCACCCCGAGCCCGAGCACCTTGCTGATGGCTTCCTTCGCCGCCCAGCGGCCGGCCAGGCGCTCCACCTTGCGGCCAACGTACCTGCGCTCGTGGTCGGTCAGGACGCGCTGCCGGAACCGATCCGGGAAGCGCCCGAGCACGCCGACGATGCGATCGATGTCGATGAGGTCGATCCCGATCTCGTGGCGGCTCATCGGCGTCCAGGGGACCGGCGCGCTATTCGACCGTTACCGACTTGGCGAGGTTGCGTGGCTGGTCGACGTCGGTCCCGCGGGCCACGGCGATCTCGTACGCAAGCAGCTGGAGCGGCAGCACGGCGATGACCGGGCTGATCGGCTCCGGCGTCTCCGGGACGTAGATGACGTCGTGCGCATAGTGGTCGATGTGCTCGTCCCCCTCGGTGGCGATGGCGATGATCGGCGCCGACCGGGCGCGTGCCTCGGCGACGTTGCTGACGACCTTCTCGTAGACGGCTCCGGCGGTCGCCACGGCCAGGAGCGGCGTCTCCGGATCCAGGAGCGCGATGGGCCCGTGCTTCAGCTCGCCGGCCGCGTAGCCCTCCGCGTGGACGTAGGACAGCTCCTTCAGCTTCAGCGCGCCCTCCATGGCGATCGGGAAGCCGACGCCGCGGCCGATGAAGATGAAGTCGCGGGCGCGCGCGTAGCGCTGCGCCAGCTTCTTGATCTGCGGTGCCGTGCGCAGCGTCTCGGCCGCGAGGCGCGGCAGGCTGCGCAGCGCCTGCCCGAAGGTGCGCAGGCGGTTCTCGGACAGCGTCCTCCGCGCTCCGGCCAGGTGCAGGGCGATCATCTGCAGCACCAGCACCTGCGTGACGAAGGCCTTGGTGCTGGCCACGGCGATCTCCGGGCCGGCCTGGAGGTAGCAGACGGCATCGGCCTCGCGGGTGATGGCGCTGCCGACGACGTTGGTGACCACCACCACCGTCGCGCCACGCTCCTCGGCCAGCTTCAGCGGCGCCAGGGTGTCGGCCGTCTCGCCCGACTGGCTGACGCCGATGACCAGGGTCCGATCGTCGATCGGCGGCGGGCTGTAGCGCATCTCCGAGCCGATCTGCATCGTCGCCGGCAGCCCGACCCAGTCCTGGATGAGGTACGCGCCGACGTGCGCCGCGTAGCTCGCGGTGCCGCAGCCGACGACGTAGACGCGCTCGACGCGCGCCAGCTTGTCGGCAATGGCGTCGAGCTCGGGCAGGGTGACCGATCCGTCAGGCGCCACCCGGCCACGGAGGCACTCCTGGATGGCGTGCGGCTGCTCGTAGATCTCCTTGAGGGTGAAATGCGCGAAGCCGCCCTTCTCGGCGGCCTCGATGTTCCAGTGGATCTCTGTGACGTCTCGCTGGAGCTCCGTCCCGTCGAGCGAGAGGATGCGGGTTCCGCTCGGCGTGACGTCGGCGATGTCGCCCTCGTGCAGGATGACGACGTTCTTGGTGTGCTCCAGGATGGCCGGCACGTCGCTGGCGATGAATCCCTCGCCGTCGCCCAGGCCCACGATGAGCGGCACGTTCATGCGGGCGCCCACGATCCGGTCGGGGTGGTCGGTATGCATGACACCGATGGCGTACGCGCCGCGCACCTCGTTGAGCGCCGCGCGCACCGCGTCGACGAGCTCGCCGGTGTACTTCGACTCGATCAGGTGGGCCAGCACCTCGGTATCGGTTTCGCTGGTGAACCGATGGCCTTCTGCGACGAGCCGGTTCTTGATCTCGGCGTAGTTCTCGATGATGCCGTTGTGGATCAGCGCCAGCTTGCCGCTGCAGTCGGTGTGCGGGTGGGCGTTCG
Organism: Chloroflexota bacterium; assembly: GCA_025937535.1. Lineage (GTDB taxonomy): Bacteria > Chloroflexota > Limnocylindria > QHBO01 > QHBO01 > JACDBZ01. The sequence continues at coordinate 13,357 of JAICRD010000005.1, forward strand.
TGTCGTTCGGCCGTCCATGGGTCGCCCAGCGCGTATGGCCGATGCCCGGATGACCGGCCGGCGCATCGCCGTTGAGGTGATCGGTCAGGTTGCTCAGCTTGCCGGCCTTCTTCTCGATGAAGACCTTGCCGTCCTCGGTCAGCACCGCGATCCCGGCCGAGTCGTAGCCGCGATACTCGAGGCGCCGCAGCCCCTCGATCAGGATCGGGGCGGCGTCACGCGGCCCGACATATCCGACGATGCCGCACATGTGCCCTCCCTTGCCGCACCGCGGCGCTAGTTGAGACGTGCCTCGGCGAGTGTGGCGAGCTCGCGGGCGATTGTGTCGATCTCGTTGGCATCGTCACCCTCGACCATGATCCTGATCTTGGCTTCGGTGCCGGATGGGCGGACGAGCACTCGTCCGCGATCCCCCATCTGCTGCGTGGCCCGCTCGATGGCGGCCACGAATTCGGTGTCGCTGCGCCAGTCGTCCCGGCGCCGGACGGCTGAGTTTATCACCACCTGCGGCAGCCTCGGAATCCGCGCGGCCAGCTCCGACAACGGGACGCCGGCCGCTCGCACGGCACGCACCAGCTCGATCGCGGTCAACAGCCCGTCGCCGGTCGTGGCGCGGTCTCTGAAGATGATGTGGCCCGATTGCTCTCCGCCGAGCACCGCGTCGTCGCGCTCCATCGCCTCGTACACGTTGCGATCGCCGACCGGCGTGCGCACCACCCGACCCCCCGCTTCGCGGATGACGCGCTCCAGGCCGCCATTGCTCATCACGGTCGCGACGAGGAGGTTGTTACGCAGCGTGCCCGCGGCGAGCCGCTCCAGTGCGCAGATGCCCATCACCGCGTCGCCGTCGACCAGCTCGCCCCGCTCGTCGACCGCGATGAGCCGATCCGCGTCGCCGTCGAAGGCGAGGCCGATGTCGAGCCCGGCTGCACCGACGGTCTCGGCCAGCCGCTGCGGATGGGTCGAGCCGGAGCCGTCGTTGATGTTCACCCCGTTGGGCGCGTCGAAGAGCACGGTGACCTCCGCGCCGAGGTCGCGGAACAGGTCCGGCGCGACGACGCTGGCCGACCCGTTGGCGCAGTCGATGCCGATGCGCAGGCCGCGAAACGCGTCGCCGGCGATGTCCGCCAGGTGGCGCCGATACGCGATGATCGCCTCGGGCTCGGTGCGCAACCGTCCCAGCTCCGCGTTCGGCAGCTCCGGAATCGCGCGCTCGTCGTCGATCAGCTGGTCGAGCTGCGTTTCGATCGCATCGTCGACCTTGCGCCCGCCGGCGACAACCTTCAGGCCGTTGTCCTCCGCGGGATTGTGCGAGGCGGAGACCATGATGCCGGCCGCATGACGGTCATCGCCGCTGGCGTGCACCAGGCAGGGCGTGGTGACGATGCCCAGGTCCACGACATCGGTGCCCGTCGCAGCCAGGCCGGCGGCCAGCCCGGCGCTCAGCATCTCGCCCGAGCGCCGCGTGTCGCGTCCGATCACGACGCTCCGACCGCCGCCGCCCAGCAGGTGGCCGACGGCGCGACCGAGCCCGACTGCGAGCCCCGCCGTGAGCTCGCTGCCGACCGGACCGCGGATGCCGTCGGTGCCGAACCGCCCTCCCATCTACGGCGCTGGCGTCGGCGCGGGCGTCGACGGCGCCACGATGGTGACCGGCACCGCATTGGGCGAGATGCCGATGAGGTCGAGACCTTCGGGCAGCGCCGGGATCGACGGCGTCAGCGAGTAGCTGCCGGGTGCCAGCCCGCTCGCGTCGACCAGTGGCGTGACGTCCGCCGCGGTGAGGTCAGCCAGCGCGCCGCCAGGACCGCCGACCGTGACGGTGAGCTGGTCGACCCCGGCGACGCACGAGTTCGCGCCCGAGTTCTGGCAGAGCACGCCGACGACGAAGGTGCGGCTGGACACCGACGGCTCGATGGTGGCGGTGACGCTCACGACGGGCTCGTCGCCATCAGTCAACGTCACGCCATCGGGCAGGATGAGCTCGGCCTCGAAGGTCTGGTCCTCCGCCGCGCCGTTGATGCTGAGTGGCTCGGTGAGCACCTCTGTGATGCCCGTGAGAACGTCCGGCAGGCCGCGCAGCGTCACCGTGGAGGGCTCGACGTTCAGGCCGGCAAGCGCGAAGCCCGCCGCGGGCGTACCGGCCTCGATGTCCGGGCGAACGGGCACCGTCTTGTTCGTCTCGACCTGGTGCACGTCGATGTCGACGTCCACCGATTGCGGCTCGATCTGGACGCCTTCGACCGGCTGCCCGTCGATGTTCACCGCCTCCAGCGTGACGGAGCGATGGACGCCGATTCCGGACTCGTCGATCAGCACGCGCGCCACCGCACGATCGACGCGGCCCACGAGCGACGCGGCACCGCGCACCTGCACCGCCTCGGGCGAGACCGTCGCGTCGTCGACCTCGAGCTGCTCGGGGACGTCGCCGTAGTCGAGCGCAACCGGCACCGACTTCTCGGCGATCCGGTCGAGCTCGACCGTCACGAACTCGGGCTCGCGCCCGACGACCTGCGCCCCGTCGACCAGGGCCTCGATCTTGATCGGCAGGACCTGGGCCTCGGGCGCTCGTGTCATGTCGTACTCGGACAGGTCGACCGTTGCGCGGAACGAGTCGCTGGACAGGGCGGCACTGGCCCGTGGGGCGCGATACACCACCTCGACCGTCCCGAGGCCGCCGCTGAGCACGACCGACGCGTCGGGCTGACCGGTCGGCCGCACCGGCAGCTCGAGCCGAGAGTCGGCGAACTCGCCGGAGAAGACGAGGCCGGTGTAGAGCACCGTCGAAAGGGCGACCGCCGACAGCTTCAGGTGCCAGTTGCGGAGCAGGAATCCCATCGGTCCGTCAGCGCCTCAGCGCACCGCGGTCGGGCGCCGCCACGACGCGCGCCTCGGGATCGACCGGCTCGGCGGGGTCCGGCTCGGCACGGCCCACCTGCCAGCGACCGTCCAGGGAGCGTCGCAGGAACGGCACGGCGCGCCTGGGCGGCTGTGGCCGGATCAGGTTGAAGATGCGCCGGCGGAGCTGATCCTCGGTCAGGTTGCGCTCGATGCGGCCGCGAACGACCAGGCTGATCGAGCCGGTCTCCTCGCTGACCACCACGACGACCGCATCGGTCTGCTCGCTGATCCCGATCGCGGCGCGGTGACGCGTGCCGTAGCGCTCCGAGTCGAGCGCCGTCTGGCTCATTGGCAGCAGCACGCCGGCCGCGCTGATGCGGTCGCCCGAGATGATGACGGCGCCGTCGTGCAACGCCGTCCCGCGGTAGAAGATCGTGACCAGCAGCTCGGCCCGCAGGTCGGCGTGGACCGGCACGCCGGACTCGGTGGCGAGGTCCGTCAGCCCCGTCTCGCGCTCCAGGACGATGAGGGCGCCGTGGCGCGACCCGGCCAGGATGCGTGACGCTCGGCTGATCTCGCGCGCGACGCGCTCGGCGCCGGCGACCTCCGCCGAGACGAAGAAGCGGTTCACGCTCCCGATCCGGCCGATCTGCTCCAACGCGCGGCGCAGCTCCGGCTGGAAGACGACCACCACGGCGAACAGCCCGACCACCGCCGCGGTTTCCATCAGGCGCCGCAGCAGGTCGAATCCGAAGAAGATCGCGGCCAGGTAGACCAGGTACAGGATCGAGAGGCCGATGACGATCCGCACCGCGCGCGTGCCACGGATGAGGATGAACAGCCAGTAGATGACGAACGCGACCAGCAGGATGTCGACGATCGACGTCCAGCTGCCCCGCAGGTAGGTCTCGAAGAAGTCCCTGAGCGCGTCGATCACGATGGGCAGTGTGCCTTGCCGGGTGCGGCGATGGGATGCCGATGATACCAAAGAGCCCCGGCCGATCGGCCGGGGCTCATCGGTGTGTGATGCCTAGCGCTTGGTGTACTGCGGTGCCTTGCGGGCCCGCTTCAGGCCGTACTTCTTGCGCTCCTTGGCCCGTGGATCGCGCGTCAGGAGCCCGGCCTCGCGCAGGGAGCGGCGCGCGTCCGGATGGGCCGTGAGCAGGGCGCGCGCGATGCCGTGACGGATGGCGCCGATCTGTCCCGACACGCCGCCGCCGGCGACGAGCACGCTGGCCGAGTAGCGGCCTTCGGTCTCGGTCACGCGGAAGGGCTGCACGAGGATGCCCTCGCGCGCGGCGCCGCCGAAGTACTCGGCGGCCGGCTTGCCGTTGACGACGATGCCGCCGTCACCCGGCAGCAGGCGGACCCGCGCCACGGCGGTCTTGCGCCTGCCGGTCCCGTAGACGTAGTTCGTGCTCAAAACGTGTCCTTCCCGTTACAGCTCGACCGTGGTCGGCCGCTGCGCCTGGTGCGGGTGATCGCCACCCTTGTAGACCTTCAGCTTGCGGAACATGGCGCGGCCGAGCCGGTTCTGCGGAAGCATCCCCTTCACCGCCCGCTCGATGACGAGCTCCGGCTTGCGCTCGAGCAGCGTGCCGAGACTCTCCTCGCGCAGTCCACCCGGATAGCCGGAGTGGCGGAAGTAGCTCTTCTGCCGCAGCTTGTCACCGGTGACACGCACCCTGCCGGCGTTGACGACGACGACGTGGTCGCCGGTATCGAGATGCGGCGAGTAGATCGGCTTGTGCTTGCCTTCGAGCAGCGTGGCGATGCGCGTCGCCAGCCGGCCGAGGGTCTGGTCCGTCGCATCGACGACCCACCAGCTGCGCTCGATCTCGCTCGCCTTGACGGCGTATGTCTTCACGTCTCTCTGCTCTCCGGATTTCCTTGGTTCGGTTGCCTGGCTGATCAATAGACGACTCGCTCGAGCGTGAGCCCGCGCGCCGGCGCGGCCCGGCCATGGAGGGCCCGAGCCCGCCCGGACAGGATCTCGTCGACGCGCTCCGGTGCCAGCCGTCCCCGGCCGACCTCCAGCAGGAGGGCGACCATGCTGCGCACCATGCGCCGCAGGAAGGCGTTCGCCGTGACGCGAACCTCGACGAGATCTCCGCGACGGGTGATCCGCACCTCGGCCAGCTCGCGCACGGTCCTGCCGTGGACGTGGCTGCCGAGCGATGCGAAGTCATGCTCGCCGACCATGCGCGCCGCAGCCGCCTTCATGGCGTCCACGTCGAGCGGGTCGTCGATCTCGAGCGTCCGATGCGCCTCGAGCGGCCGCCGCATCCCGTTCATCAGGATGCGATAGCGGTAGACCCGCCGTCGCGCGTCGCGCCGGGGGTCGAAGCCCGCCGGCGCGAGTCGGAGCGAGCGCACCGCCAGGTCTCGCGGCAGCGCGGCGTTGAGCCGTCGCTGGAACGCGGGCAGATCGGCCCCACGCGGGAGCTCCCGCGGATGGCGAAATGCCACGACCTGGCCGGTGGCGTGCACCCCGGCATCGGTTCGTCCGGCGAGCTGGACTCTCGTCCGCTCGCCGATCAGCCTGTTAAGGGCCGTCTCCAGCTCTCCCTGCACGGTCCGAGCGTTCGGCTGGACCTGGGAGCCGGCGAAGGCCGTCCCGTCGTATTCGATCACCGCCCGCAGCACACGCGGCGCCGTGGCGGCCATCGATCCGTATCGGTTTGTTATCCGAGCGCGCCCGGGTTCAGACGAGCTCGATCTGGACCATCGAGGCCGCGTCACCAGGACGCTGCCCGATCTTGACGATGCGCGTGAAGCCCGACGGTCGGTCGGCGTACTTCGTCGCGATCTCCCCCATCAGCTTCTCGACGATGAGTGGCTCGTGCGGCATCTTGCTGACCAGCTGTCGACGGGCATGCAGGTCGCCGCGCTTGGCGAGCGTGATCATGCCGTCGATCAGGCCACGGACCTCCTTGGCCTTGGCCTCGGTCGTCTTGACCCGCTCATAGCGGATGACCGAGACGGCAAGGTTGCCGAGCATCGAGACGCGATGCGCGTGCTCCCGGCTCAGCTTGCGCCCGGCGACGCGATGCGGCATCGGTCTAGGCCTCCCGATCCGCCTCGGCCACGGCGCCCTCGTCGAGCTCCGCCGATGACGGCAGATCCGACTCGTCGGTGCTCATCGAGGTCGACTCGGGGCTGATGAAGCCGCGCAGCGCCAGGCGCTCCTTGAGCTCATCCAGGCTCTTCTGGCCGAAGTTGCGCATGCGCAGGAACTCGTCGTCACTGAGCGAGAGCACCTGGCCGATCTTGGTGATGCTGTTGCGCTTGAGGCTGTTGTAGGCCCGCATCGGCAGATCGAGCTCCTCGATCGGCGCGTCGAGCAGGTTCGCGCTCGGCGCGACCGGCGACTCGTCCGAGGCCGACACCGACGGCCGGCCGATCTCGGCGAAGCGGCCGAACTCGCGGACGAGGATGTCGGCCGCCTGGCTGAGCGCAGCCTCGGCGGTGGTCGTCCCGTCGCTCTCGATCTCGAGCATCAGCTTGTCGTAGTTCGTCATCTGGCCGACGCGGGTCTTCTCGACCTGGTAGTTGACGCGTCGCACCGGCGAGAAGATGGCGTCGACCGGGACGACGCCGATCGGCATGTCCTCGGTGTGCTCGGCCGGGCGATAGCCCATGCCGGTCTCGACGGTCAGGTCCATCTCGATGGAGCCGGAGTCGGAGTCCAGCGTCAGCAGCACGAGGTCGGGGTTGACGATCTCGACGTCCGCCGACTCGCTGATGTCAGCCGCGGTGACCGGGCCGGCGCCGCGCTTGACGAGCTTGAGCGTCAGCGGGTGGCGCGCGAAGGAGCGGAGGCGAAGCTTCTTGACGTTCAGCACGATCTGGGTGACGTCTTCCTTGACGTTCTCGATGGTGCTGAACTCGTGGAACACGCCGTTGATCTGGATGCTGGTGACGGCCGCGCCCTCGAGCGAGCTGAGGAGCACGCGGCGCAGCGCGTTGCCGAGCGTGACGCCGTAGCCCTCCTGGAGTGGCGTCACCTCGAAGCGGCTGAGGTTGCCCTCGGCGAACACTTCGTCGATGCGCGGAGTCGGTGCCGGCTGCGGCTGCTGCGGCTGCGGGGTTTCGAGTTCGATCATGAGAGGAAAGTGACTCCTAGCGCGAGTAGTACTCGACGACGAGCTGCTCGTTGAACTCGAGCGGCATCTGCTCGCGCGCCGGTTCGGCGAGCACCGAGCCCGACAGCTTGGTCGGGTCGACGCTCACCCACTCGGGGATCTGGGCCGCACGCATCGTGTCGGCGGCGGTCTTGAAGTATTCGCGGCTGCGACGGCTCTCGCGGACCTCGATCCGGTCGCCGACCTTGGTCGCGAAGCTCGCAACGTTGGTGGGGCGGCCGTTGACGGAGAAGTGGCCATGCGTCACCAGCTGGCGCGCCTGGGCGCGGCTGGCAGCGAAGCCCATCCGGTACACGACGTTGTCGAGGCGCATCTCGAGCATGCGCAGCAGGTTCTCGCCGGTCACGCCCTTGCGCTGGTCCGCCTTCTCGAAGTAGTTGCGGAACTGGCGCTCGAGGACCGAGTAGCTCTTGCGGACCTTCTGCTTCTCGCGCAGCTGGAGGCCGTACTCGCTCACCTTGCGGCGGCGCATGGTGTTCATGCCCGGCGGCGTGCTGCGCCGCTCGAAGCTGCACTTGCGGCTGTAGCAGCGGCTGCCCTTGAGGAAGAGCTTGAGGCCCTCCCGGCGGCAGATGCGGCAGACCGCGTCGTTATAGCGTGCCATGGATCAGACCCTCCGCCGCTTCGGCGGGCGACAGCCGTTGTGTGGGATCGGCGTCACGTCGGTGATGGCGGTGACCTCCAGGCCGGCGGCCTGGAGGGAGCGGATGGCCTGCTCGCGGCCGCCGCCCGGGCCCTTCACGAAGACCTCGATCTGACGCATGCCGTGCTCCATGGCCCGCTTGGCGGCCAGGTCGGCGGTCTGTGACGCGGCGTACGGGGTGCTCTTGCGCGAGCCCTTGAACCCGACCAGGCCCGCGCTGCCCCAGGACACGACGTTGCCGGTCGTGTCCGTGATGGTCACGATCGTGTTGTTGAACGTCGACTGGATGTGCGCGTGCCCCGCCGGCACGTTCTTTCGCTCGCGCTTCTTCCCGCGCTTCGCCTGCTTACGCTCTGCCATGGAACTCCCGTATTACTTCTTGCGGCGGACGCCGACCGTCTTCTTCGCGCCACGGCGCTGCCGCGCGTTCGTCTTCGTTCGTTGCCCGCGGACGGGCAGGTTTCGCCGATGGCGCAGGCCCCGATAGGACCCGATCTCCATCAGCCGCTTCACGTTCAGGTTCACCTCGCGCCGAAGGTCGCCCTCGACCTTGAACTGGCGCTCCACCACCTCGCGCAGGCGGTTGACCTCGTCCTCGGTCAGGTCGCGGACTCGCGTGTCCGGAGACACGTTCGCCGCGCCGATGACGCGCGTGGCCGAGGTCGGGCCGATGCCGTGGATATAGGTCAGGCTGACGATGACCCGCTTCTCGCGGGGAATGTCGACGCCGGCGATGCGTGCCACGATTCGACTACCCCTGCCGCTGCTTGTGCTTGGGGACGACGCAGATGACCATCACCACGCCGGAGCGCTTGATGACCTTGCAGCGCTCGCAGCGGGGCTTCACGGACGCAGAAACCTTCATCTCATCCTGTACGTGATGCGACCCCGGGTGAGGTCGTAGGGGGAAAGCTCGACTCGAACGGTGTCGCCGGGCAGGATGCGGATGAAGTTCTGGCGCAGCTTCCCGGAGATGTGTGCGAGCACCTCGTGCCCGTTCTCCAGGCGCACCTTGAACATCGCGTTCGGGAGGGGGAGGATCACCTCTCCCTCGACCTCAATTGCATCCTTTTTCGCCAACCGACACGCACCCTCGTTTCAAGCTCAATGACTCATCAAATGGGACTGACACACGGAAAGGCCGCCGCGCGACGGGCGACCCGAACGGGAAGTATACATCACCGGCCGGATGACGCACAAGGCGGCTCACTGGTGCTCCGTGAGCACCACGGGGCCGTCCTCGGTGACCGCGATGGTGTTCTCGAAGTGGGCCGATAGGGCCCCATCGGCGGTGCGAACGGTCCAGCCATCGTCGTCCACGTAGACGTCGTCGCCGCCCAGGTTGTACATCGGCTCGATGGCGAAGCACATGCCCGTCTCGATGAGCAGGCCGGTGCCAGGACGGCCGTAGTTCGGGACCTGCGGCTCCTCGTGCATGGCGCGGCCGATACCGTGGCCGACGAAGGGGCGGACGATCCCGTAGCCGCGCTCGTGCGCGACGGTCTCGATGGCATGGCCGATGTCGCCGAGGCGGTTCCCCGCCACGGCCACGGCGATGCCGGCCTCCATGCCGCGCCGCGTCGTGTCGACCAGCTCACGGACCTCGCGGGGCACGTCGCCGACGATCCAGGTCCGCGCGCAGTCGGCATGCCAGCCGTCGACGATGCAGCCGATGTCGATGCTGACGAGGTCGCCGTCGGCCAGCCGGCGGCGCGGCGACGGGATCCCGTGCACCACCTCGTCATTGACGCTGGCGCAGATGACGCCGGGGAACGGCGGGTGGCTGCCGTAACCACGGAACGAGGAGACCGCACCCGCGTCCGCCATCATGCGGTCGGCGATGCGGTCCAGATCGCCGGTCGTCACGCCGGGCCGGATCTCCGCCTTCAGGACATCGAGGATGTCGGCCAGGATCTGCCCGGCGGCGCGCATCCGCTCGATCTCGCTCGCGCGCTTGATCGTCGCGGCGCCGGCGCTGCGCATGCCCATCACGACTCCCCCGCCCGCGCGCCGATGCGCGACAGGATGTCGTCGGTGACGACCTCGATCGGCCGGGTGCCGTCGATGCGGTCGACGATGCCGGCGCGTTCGTAGTGCTCGACCACCTCCAGCATCGGTGGCACCTGCCGGCCCAGGCGTGCCGTGACGACCTCCGGGCGGTCGTCGTCGCGCTGGGTCAGGACGGCACCCTCGCGGTCGCAACGACCGGGGACGCGTGGCGGGTCGGTCGTCTCGTGGTACGGCGTGCCGCACTCCGGGCAGATCCAGCGCCCGGCGACGCGGCGGATGAGCTCCTCGGTCGGGACGTCGATGTAGATCACGCGCCGGATCCGCTCGCCGTGCGAGGCGAGGGTCTCGTCGAGCGCGCGCGCCTGGCCGACGGTGCGCGGGAAGCCGTCCAGGATCGCGCCACGCGCGGCGATCGGCCGCGCGAGCTCGTCCATGAACATGCGGATCGTGATGTCGTCCGGCACCAGCTCCCCACGCTCCATGTACTCGCGCGCCTGCTCGCCGAGCGGCGTCTCATCGGCCATGGCGGTCCGGAAGAGGTTGCCCGACGCGAGGTGCGGCAGCCCGAGCTCGCGCGACAGGTTGTCCGCCTGGGTCCCCTTTCCGGCGCCCACCGCGCCGACGAGCAGAAGGATGAGGCGCTCGCCGATGGCAGCCGCCGGATCGGTCACCGAATGAAGCCCTCGTAGTGACGCATCATCATCTGTGCCTCGAGCTGCTTCATGGTCTCGACCACCACGCTGACGATGATCAGGATGCTGGTCCCGCCGAGCTGAAGGTTGCTGGTGCCGGGGATGAAGGCCGACACGACGTACGGCAGCACGGCGATCAGGCCGAGGAACAGCGCGCCGCCGAGCGTGATCCGGTTCGTGACGCGACCCAGGAACTCCTCGGTCGGCTTGCCGGGCCGGATGCCGGGGATGAAGCCACCGTTCTTGCGCAGGTAGTCGGCGGTCTGGTCGGGCCGGAATTGGAAGGCCGTGTAGAAGTAGGTGAAGAAGACGACCAGGATGAAGTAGAGCGACCCGTACACCAGCAGGTTGTTCGTGCCGTTCAGGTTGTTCTGGATGAACACCGCGGCGTTCCGCACCCAGTCGATGTCGCTGGCCGTGAAATAGCTGGCGATCTGCGCCGGGAAGAGCAGGATGCTGACCGCGAAGATGATCGGGATGACACCGGCCATGGTGACCTTCAAGGGCAGGTACTGGGTCTGGCCCTGGTACATGCGACGGCCGCGGACCCGGCTGGCGTACTGGACCGGCACGCGTCGCTGGCCCTCGTTGATGAACACGACCGCGGCGACGACCACGACGGCGACGATGACGAACGGGATCAGGCGCGCCAGCGCGTCCGGGCCGGACAGGATGGGTCCGATCTGCTGCGGGACGCTGCCGACGATGCCGGCGAAGATGATGAAGCTGATGCCGTTGCCCAGCCCCTTCTCGCTGATCAGCTCGCCGAGCCACATCAGGAGAACGGTGCCCGCGGTGAAGCTCAGCAGCAGGCTGAGCGTCTCGATGCTGAACAGCGGGTTCGACGGGATGACGTTGTTCGCGCTCAGCAGCACGCTGATGCCATATCCCTGGGCCGCGGCCAGCGGCACGGTCAGCAGGCGCGTGTACTGGTTGATCTTGTTGCGGCCGTACTCGCCCTCGCGGCTCAGCTCCTCCAGCGACGGGATCACGCCGCGCATCAGCTGCATGATGATGCTGGCGTTGATGTAGGGGTTCACCCCGAGGCCGATGATCGACGCGGCCGCCAGACCGCCTCCGGAGAAGATGTTCAGGATCCCGAGCAACGGGTTGTCGGTGAACAGGTTCGCCAGGGCGGTCGTGTTCACGTTCGGGATCGGAACGTTCGTCAGCGCCCGGAAGATCAGCAGGATCCCGAGCGTGAAGAGGAGCTTGCGCCGGATGTCCGGCGCGCGGAAGGCGGTGACGACCGTCTCGATCAAGCCTCGGGCCCGCCTTCGCCTTCGCTGTCGTCGGCCTCGTCGGCCTCGTCGACTGTGGCGGATGCCTCGGCCGCATCCGACTCGCCGGCATCGGCATCGGCGGCCTCTGCGTTGCGGTCGCGAGCGGCATCGGGCCCTGGGCGGCGTCGAGCGGGTCGCTTCCCCTCGGGCTTCGCGGGCCGCGCGTCGATCGGCGCGTTGTCCGGCCAGCTCAGCAGCTGAACCGTGCTGCCGGCGGCGGCGAGCTTGTCGAGCGCCGACTTGCTGAAGGCGTGCGCGTGGATCGTGATCCCGGCCGGCGCGTCGCCGACGCCGAGGACCTTGACCGGCAGCTTCGTGTCGCGGATCAGGCCGTCATGCTCGAGCACGTCCGGCGTGACCAGCGTGCCCTTGTCGACGCCGGCCAGCTTGGCCAGGTTGAGGGGGGCATACGCGACCCGGAACCGGTTCTTGAAGCCGTGCAGCTTCGGCGTGCGGACGTGGAGCGGCGTCTGGCCGCCCTCGAACCAGGCGGGCAGGTTGCCGCCGGCGCGAGCCTTCTGGCCCTTCGTGCCGCGCCCGGCCGTCTTGCCGCGGCCTGACCCGTGGCCGCGGCCCACGCGACGGGCCGGCTTGCGCGACCCGGGGGTCGGGTGCAGATCGTGGAGTTTCACTTCGAATCCTCTTGCCCGGCGGATCGTCCCTCGACCTCGAGGAGGAAGGCGACCCGACGGAGCATGCCTCGGTTTTCGGGGGTGTCGGCGACCTCGACGCTCTGGTTCAGCCGATGCAGGCCGAGCGCGCGGATGGTGCCACGCGCCGCGGCGTTGTGCCCGATCGTGGACCGCACCCAGGTGACCTTGATCTTCGGGGTGCGGGTATCAGCGGCCACGTCCACCTCCGAAGGTGTTCATCGGCTCGCGCCGCTCCGGGATCTCGTGGGGCGTGCGCGCCAGCTCTGCGCCGCGCTTGCCGAGCAGCTGCTCGGCGGTGCGGCCGCGCAGCGCCGCGATGTCGTCGGCCGAGCGCAGCGCCGAGAGGCACTCGATCGTGGCCCGCACGACGTTGATCGGGTTCGTCGAGTCCTGCACCTTGCTCAGCAGGTCGCGGATGCCGGCCGCCTCGACCACGGAGCGCACCGAGCCCCCGGCGATGACGCCGGTACCGGCGCTCGCCGGCTTGAGCATGACCTTCGCCGCGCCGAAGTGGCGGTGCACCTCGTGCGGGATGGTCGACCCCACGAGCGGGACCTTGATGAGGTGCTTCTTGGCGTCCTCGACGCCCTTGCGAATGGCCTCGGGCACCTCACCCGCCTTGCCGATGCCGGCGCCAACGGTGCCGTTGCCGTCGCCGACCACGACCACCGCGCTGAAGCTGAAGCGGCGGCCACCCTGGACCACCTTGCTCACGCGGTTGATCTGGACGACCTTCTCTTCCAGGTTGAGCTTGGACGCGTCGATGCGTGCCATGCGTGTCTCCTCTCGCTACAGGTTGAGGCCGCCCTCGCGGGCGCCCTCGGCGAGCGAGCGGACCCGCCCGTGGTACTGGTATCCGCCCCGGTCGAGGACCACCGCGCTGACGCCGGCGGCCTTCGCCCGCTCGGCGAGCGCCCGACCCACGGAGCGCGCCGCGTCCACCTTCGAGTCGCCGCCGAGGTCGGTCTCGCGGCTCGAGGCGGCGGCCAGCGTGCGGCCGGTGGTGTCGTCGATCACCTGGGCATAGATGTACTTCGCGCTGCGGAAGACCGACAGGCGCGGGCGCTCCGCGCTGCCGCTGATGCGGAGCCGGAGTCGCTCGTGTCGCTTGCGACGCAGGGCGTCGCGGGAGGGGTTCGTCATCGGTCTTTCCTTAGCCTCCGACCTTGCCGGCCTTGCCGGCCTTGCGGAGGATCTGCTCGCCCGCGTATCGAATGCCCTTGCCCTTGTACGGCTCCGGCTTGCGCTGCGAGCGGATGTAGGCGGCCACCTGGCCGACCAGCTCCTTGTCGGCGCCGAAGACGCCGAGCCGGGTCGGGGTCTCGACCCGGAACTCGATGCCGGCCGGAGGGTCGACCTCGACCGGGTGCGAATAGCCGAGTGCGAGGACCAGCTTCGAGCCCTGCAGCTGGGCCCGGTAGCCCACGCCGCTGATCTCGAGGTTCTTCGTGAAGCCGCTGGTGACGCCGGTGATCATGTTGTTGACGAGGGTCCGGGTGAGGCCGTGCAGGGCGCGGTGGCGCGGCTCATCGGTCGGGCGGACGATGCGAAGGCTACCGTCCTCCCGCTCCAGCTTCATCTCCGGATGGATGGTTCGCTCGAGGGTGCCCAGGGGCCCCTTGACGCTGAGATGGCTTCCGTTCTGCGTGACCTCCACTCCGTCGGGGAGCGGAATCGGCAGTCTTCCGATTCGAGACATCCGTTGCTCCTTACCAGACGTAGCAGAGGACTTCGCCGCCGAGGTTCTGCTTGCGCGCCTCGGTGCCGGTCATGATCCCGTGGGACGTGGACAGGATCGCCAGGCCCAGGCCTCCCAGAACGCGCGGAATCTCGGTCTTGCGGGCGTAGACCCGCAGGCCGGGCTTGCTGATGCGCTTGATGCCGGTCACGACCGGCGTGCGTCCCTCGACGTACTTGAGGCGCAGGGTGAGGCGCTCCTGCGCGCCATCGGCCTGCGTCTCGTACGTGTCGATGAAGCCCTCCTCCGCCAGGATGCGCGCGATCTCACGCTTCATCCGTGACGACGGAAGGCTCAGCTCCTTGTGCCGCGCCGCGCTGGCGTTGCGGATGCGCGTCAGCATGTCGGCGATCGGGTCGGTTACGTTCATGTGGTGTTCGTTCGTCTCCTCGGCGGCGGTTCGCTCCCGCCCAACGCGGGTGGCGCCTGCCGCTGATGGTGGCCGCGATCAGGCGGCCAGGTTGATGCCGAGCGCTACCAGCTCGACTTGGTGACGCCCGGCAGCTGCCCCAGGAGCGCTCGCTCCCGGAAGCAGATGCGGCACATCGCGAAGCGACGCATGTAGCCGCGCGGCCGGCCGCAGACCTGGCATCGGTTGTGATCGCGCACGGGGAAGCGCGATCCGCGCTTGGCCTTGGCGATCATCGACTTCTTTGCCACGTGGTCTCCCTCAGTTGCTCTGGAACGGCATGCCCATGAGCTCCAGGAGCTTGCGCCCCTCCTCATCGGTCTTCGCCGTGGTCACGATGCTGATCTCGAGACCGCGCAGGCGGTCGATTCGGTCATAGTCGATCTCCGGGTACACGAGCTGCTCGCGCAGGCCGAGGCTGAAGTTGCCACGGCCGTCGAACGACCGCGTCGGGATGCCCCGGAAGTCGCGGATGCGCGGCAGCGCGAGCGCCAGGGTGCGCTCGAGGAAGTCGTACATCCGCTGCCCGCGAAGCGTGACCTTCGCCCCGATCGGCATGCCGGTGCGCAGCCGGAACTGCGCGATGCTGCGCTTGGCGCGGGTCACGATCGGCTTCTGGCCGGTGATGATGGTCAGGTCGCCGACGGCGGCGTCGAGCGCCTTGGCGTTCTGGATCGCCTCACCCAGGCCGATATTGACCACCACCTTCTCGAGGCGCGGGATCTGCATCGGGTTGGCATAGCCGAACTCGCGCTGCAGCGCCGGAGCCACCTCGTCGTGGTACCGCTGACGCAGGCCGGCGTACGTCGGGGGCGCGAACGTCCCCTTCCGGGCCGATGCGCCGTTCGTGGCCTTGCGGCGCGTCGGCTTCGTCTTCGTCTCCGGACTCACCTGCTGGTCACCTCGATCTGCTCGCCGCAGTGCTTGCAGACGCGCACGCGGCGGCCGTCCTCCAGCTGCGTGTGGCCGACGCGGGTCGGCTTGTTGCAGCGGGGGCAGACGACCTGCACGTTGCTGACGTGGAGCGGCACCGGCAGGTCGAGGATCCCGCCCTGCTGGGTCCGCTGGCGCGCCCGCTGGTGCTTGCGCGCCATGTTCACGCCGGGGATCACGACCCCCAGGCCGCGCTTCGTCTTCTCGATCCGCTCAACGGTGCCGCGCTTGCCCCGGTCCTTGCCGGCCAGCACGACCACCGTGTCGCCCTTGCGAACGTTGGTCATGGCTAGAGCACCTCCGGGGCGAGCGACACGATCTTCATGTAGTTGCGCTCCCGCAGCTCCCGCGCGACGGGCCCGAAGATGCGCGTCCCGCGCGGGTTCCCCTGCGGGGTGATGAGCACCGCGGCGTTCTCGTCGAAGCGGATATGGCTGCCGTCGGGGCGTCCGTACTCCTTGGCGGTGCGGACCACCACGGCGCGCACGACGTCGCCCTTCTTGACGCCGGCATTGGGGAGCGCCTGCTTCACGCTGGCCACGATGACGTCACCCACCTCGGCCGTGTCGCTCGTCGAGCGGCCGATAACGGAGATGCACATCAGCGTCCGCGCGCCGGTGTTGTCGGCCACGCGCAGCCTGGTGTACTTCTGGATCATCTAGCCCACCAGCTCCTCGTGGGAACCGCGCGCGACGATCTCCACCACTCGCCAGCGGACCTCGCGCGAGAGCGGACGGCTCTCCTCGATGCGCACGGTGTCGCCGACCTTGGCGCCATTGTCCGCGTCGTGCGCCTTGAACTTGCTCGACAGTCGCACCACCCGCTTGTAGATCGGGTGACGGCGCAGCCGCTCGACGCTCACGACGACGGTCTTGTCCATCTTGTCGGACACCACGCGTCCGGTCTTGGTTCTTCGCTTGCCCTGCATGAGCCGGCCTTCTCGGCGTCGGCGGCCGCCACCTGGGCGGCGTGCTGACGCTCGGTCATCACGGTCAGGATGCGGGCGATCCGCTTGCGGGTCGCCGGCAGCCTGGAATAGTTCTTCTCCTGTCGCGTGGCCAGATCGAATCGGATCTTCCACAGCTCCTGCTTCGCGTCCACCAGGGCGCTCGCGAGGTCCGTATCGGAGAGCGCTCGGATCTCACTGATGTCCAAGGTCGTGGCCCTCCTTGACGACGAACTTCGTGCTGA